>JACPFR010000056.1 GCA_016182905.1 Elusimicrobiota bacterium | reverse complement strand
CAGCCCTTTCTCAGATCGGCGCCGAAGGCGACGATCCTGGCCGCCCCCCGCGGGGGCGGCCATTCCGTTGGGGGGCAAATGCCGCTGCAGTGTGGCGGCCCGACTAATTGCTCAGGCTCCTAGGCCCAATGCCGGTCACTTAAGCCGTCACCATCTAAAAAATGAACCACCAAGGCACGAAGACACCAAGAAAGAAGGGTAAAAGACCATTTTATGCGTTTGCTTCGTGTCTTGGTGTCTTTGTGGTTGAATATTTTCCAGGAAAATCTCTTAAGTGACCGGCATTGCCCCTAGGCCCGGAGGACGCGCTCCCGGATCGCGCTCCAGGCGCGCCGCGCGCTGAGCCCGTCGGAGCGGCAGACCCCGTAGTTCTCGGCGAACGAACGGTCCGCGTTGGGCTCGAGGGTTTCCGCGGCCAGCGCCCGCCCCAGCACCGCGTCGACCTCTTCGAGCGTCTCCATGAACTCGGCGCGGCGCCCCATGATCTTCCGGGCCTCGGGGAGCCACTCGATCGCCGTCGCGGCGTTGACGAAGAAGATGGGCTTGTCGGTCATCGCCATCTCGCAGGTCGTCGTGGACGGGAAGTCCGCGATGAAGGCGTCGGCGGCGGGCAGCATCCGGGAGAACACGGGCTTGTCGAGGATGCGGATGTTCGGCGCGTTCAGCGACCGGACGAAGGTCCGCAGCGGGGCGTCGTCGATGCCGCCGCCGTAGAGCTTGAGGATCAGGTCGGCGTCCGGGTGCCGGGCGAAGAGCGCGGCGATGCGGCGCTCGACGAGCATGTTCGCGATGCTCTCGCGGTGATACTGGGGGAAGCGGTAGTCGCGGGCCGCGTTGAGCACGTAGACGAACAGGCGGCGGCCGTCCTCGACGCCGAGCCGGCGGCGCATCTCGACGCGGGCCTCGGGGGTCTGCTCGGAGGCGACGCGGTCGAGGAAGGCGAGGCCCACGGCCTTCGGCGCGCAGCGCGCCTCGGGGAACTGGCGGCGGCAGTACTCCTCCTGCGCCGCGCCGTTGACGAGGAACAGGTCGGAGAACGCCATGTCGTTCCAATAGATCAGCTCCGAGTGGCGCGTCCCGATCTGGCCGTGGTTGTAGACCGCGAAGGGCACCCCGTTCGCGCGGCAGGCCTGGGCGGCGATCTTCTCCCGCCAGTTCATCGCGGCGGCGACCGCGGCGGCCGGGCGGGGGGCGAGGGCCGCGGAGGCCGACCGGAACAGGGCCTCCGCGCGGGGCGCCCAGGAGACGACGAGGCGGCGCAGGCGCGGCATCGCGGCGGGGCCGAGGTCGATGCCGTTCCAGACCCACCTCGACGCGGCGGCCGGATCGGCGCTGAAGGCGGTCCAGACGCGCTCGAGCGCCGCGGAGGCGGCGGCCCGCGCCGGGCGATCCAGGCTCGCGGGGTCGAGGAAGACGGCCTCGAGCCCGTCGCGGCGCGCCTCCTCGGCGAGATGGACCACCGAGTAGCCCCGGTTGAGCAGGAGCAGGCCGCCCGCCGGCGCGAGCGCCGCGGGGTTCCGAAGGCCCGTCAGGCGGCGCTTGAGCCCGCGCAGGGCCTCGCGGGCGCGAGCGCCGAGGCTCTCTCGCGGGGGCGGCAGGGCGGGCCAGCGTTCGGCGGGGATTCCCCTCGCGTCCAGCGCCGCCGTCAGGACGCGGGACCAGGCGGATTCCGCCCGGAAGAAAAGGTCGTCCCCCGCGGTCTCGGGCGCCGTGTCGAAATAGCACACGCGCCGTCCGGGGCGGGCCGCGAGGATCCTCTCGACGCGCCAGGCGGTGAAGATCAGATGGTCCATCAGGTGGCGCACGCTGTAGACCTGCGCCATGAAGGGCTCGAAGGAGGCGGGCGCGTCCGTCCACGCCTCGGCGCGCGCCAGGCGGTCGAGCTCGCGGCAGATCCAGACCGTCCGCTCGAGCGAGTCGTCCTTGACGGCGCGGCAGTCCTTCGCGTCGTACAGCGACTCGGTCGTCGTGTGCTCCAGGCCGTGCGCCTCGAGGACGGCGGCCGCCGCGGAGTCGTGGACGAGGATCTCCGGGCGCTCCCCGGCGCCCGCCAGGCGGCGGACCAGGGCCTCGGCCTGGGCGGGCCCGTCGATGACGACGATGGCGCCCGGTGCCATGAGGCTCAGGCGGCGGCGGGCTGCCGCTTGAGCGCGTCCCGCACGCGGCCGGCGGAGCGCTGGGCCCGCGCGACGGCGTCGGAGACCTTCGCGATCATCTCCGGGGTGCTGTGCGAGTAGAGGGGCACGCTGAGCACGCGCTTGCACATGCGCTCGGTGACCGGCAGGTCGTGGCGCCGGAAGCCGCGGTTGACCGCCAGCTCGTGCAGGGGCGGGTCGAAGTACTTGCGCGGCATGATGTTCTCGAGCGCCAGGACCTTGTAGAGCTCGTCGCGGGTCAGGCCGAAGCCGGCCTCGTCGACGTAGAAGGCGAAGTACTGCCCGTTGGGCACGGCGCCGGGCGTCGGCTCGGGCAAGGTCACGCCGGGGACCGCGCCGATCAGCGCGCGGTACTGCGCGAAGCGCTCGCGGCGGGCGGCCATGTTCCTCTCGAGCGCCTCGAACGAGGCGACGCCGAGGGCGGCGTTCATCTCGCTCATGCGCGCGTTGAGGCCGACGATGTCGCAGGTGTAGTCGGGGTTGAGGCCGTAGACGCGGCCCTTGCGGACCTTGGCCGCGAGCCCGTCGTCGTCGGTGGCCACGAGGCCGCCCTCGCCGCAGGTGAGGATCTTGGTCGGGCTGCAGCTGAACACCTCGGCGTGGGCCAGGCCGCCCGTCTTGCGGCCCTTGAGCGAGCTGCCCATCGCCTGCGCCGCGTCGGTGATGAAGCGCAGGCCGCGGCGCTCGGCGAGCGCCATCAGCTCGTCGGCGCGGCAGGGGTTGCCCCAGATGTGCACGCCGAGGATGGCGACGGTGTGCGGGGTGATCGCCTCCTCGACGCGGCGCGGGTCCACGGTGCAGGTGACCGGGTCGCAGTCGACGAAGACGGGCTCGAGGCCGGCCCAGAGCAGGACGTGGCTCGACATGCAGAACGAGAAGCTGGGCACGATGACCTCGCCCTTGCTCAGGCCGAGTGCGCGCAGCACGAGCATCTGCCCGGTGCTGTTGCTCGACACCGCGACGACGTTCCGCACGCCGAGGTACTCGGCGACGCGCGACTCGAGCTCGCGGACGCTCTTGTCGAGCGTGATCATCCCCGACGCGTAGATCTCGCGCAGGCGCGGCTCGACGGCGGCGAAATCGGGCATGGTCGGGCGGGTGATGGGCAGCAGCGCGTCGAAGGCGGGCTTGCCGCCGAGCAGGCTCAGTTCAGGCACGGGTCCTCCGGGACTTCAAGAGATGTTCGGCCAGGGCGAGGTCGGCGGGCTCGTCGATGTCGACGGACTCCCACGCCTCCATGATCAGCGGCTCGACGCGGGGGCCGTACAGGCCGCCCGCGAGCAGCACGTCCGCCCGGACCGCGTACAGGGCGCCGTTGAGCGCGTGGACGAGCGGGTAATCCTGGCGGTTGAGGCGGCGCGCCGGGCGAGGCACGGCGAAGCGCATGCGGCCCTTCGCGAAGCGCACGCACTGCCAGGGGTGCGTCTCCGGCTCGCGCACGCCGACCACGGTGTCGGCGCGGCGGCGGCGCAGGAGGCGGACGGCCTCGTCGATGCGCGCGGCGCTCCGCAGCGGAGAGGTCGGCTGGAGCAGGACGACGATCTCGGGCTTGCGCCCCTGCTCCGCCAGCCAGCGCACCGCGTGGCGCGCGGCCTCCACGACCGACACGTCGTCCCCGGCCAGCGCGCGCGGCCGGCGGAACGGGATCTCCGCGCCGAGGCGCCGCGCGGCGCGCGCGATCTCCGGGGAGTCGGTCGTGACGAGCACGACGTCGACGAGCCGGGCGCGCTTGGCCGCCTCGATCGTGTACGCGATCAGCGGGCGCCCGCCGAGGCGGACGAGGTTCTTGCGCGGGATGCCCTTCGAGCCGCCCCGGGCCGGGATGACGGCGACGACCGCGTCAGAACGGGATGACATCGGGCGTGAGGAGCTCTCGGACCTGCGCCGGCGTGAGCAGCTTCTGGCCGCCCGAGGAATAGGTCGCGACCTTGGCGCGGCGGTACTTCCGCTTGTAGGCGCTGACCGCGCGCTCGATGTTGGCGTAGCCGCGGTCCATCTCCGGCGGCACGAGGACGAACATGTGGCCCGCCTCGAAGGCGTTGCGGGCCTCCGTCTCGTTCATCAGCTCCTCGTGGAATTTCTCGCCGCGGCGCATGCCCACGACCTTGATCGCGGCCTTCCTCTTGCCGGTCCTCTCGGCCATCGTCTCGACGATGGCCGCCGCCAGATCTCCGACCCTGAGCGCGGGCATCTTGAGGATGAAGGTCTCGCCGCCGACGGCGGTGGAGGCGGCCTCGAGGACGAGGGCGACGGAGTCGGGGATGCTCATCACGAAGCGCGTCATGCCCGGGTCGGTGACCGTCACCGGCCCGCCGTCGCGGATCTGAGAGGCGAAGATCGGCACGACGGAGCCGCGGGAGGCGAGCACGTTGCCGAAGCGCACGCTGCAGAACACCGTCTTGCGCGGGCCCTTGTGGTACTCGGCGGAGGTCGTCAGGCGCTCGGCCAGCAGCTTCGTGGCGCCGAGGACGTTGACGGGGTTGGCGGCCTTGTCGGTGCTGATGGTGACGACGCGGCTGACCTCGGCGTCGAGGGCGGCCTCGACGAGGTTGCGCGTGCCGACGACGTTCGTCATCACCGCCTCGAAGGGATTGAGCTCGCAGGCGGTCACGTGCTTGAGCGCGGCGGCGTGGAACACCACGTCGACGCCCTCCATCGCCTTGCGCAGGCGCACCGGGTCGCGCAGGTCGCCGAGCAGGTAGCGCACGTTGCGCTTGTCGCCCATGCGGTGCTGGAGGTTGAACTGGCCGTCCTCGTCGTTGCTGAAGATGCGGACCGTCTCCGCGCCGAGCTTCAGCAGCTGGCGGGCGATCTCGCTGCCGATGGAGCCGGAGCCGCCGGTGACCAGAGCGACCTTCCCTTTGAAAACGTTCTTCACTCGGCCATGTCCTCCCGCATCAGTTCGTCAGGGGCGATGTCCCGGACGGCCTTCTTCCCGACGAAATAGGGGCGGCTCTTCTCCGGCAGGCCCGTGCCGGGGCGCTTGAAGCCCAGGTCCGCGTCGGCGAGGGTCTCGCCGCGGCGGATGGCGCGCGCGGCGACGAGGCTCTTGCGCACGACGCGCATGTTCTCGAGCTCGCACGGCGACGGCTCCTTGCGGCCGTGGCCCAGCGCCGCCTCCACCGCGCGGATGCCGCGCACCATCGCCGCCAGCTCCCCGGGCTCGAGCGAGGCCTTGTGGTCGGGGCCCGGCATCGTCCGGTCGAGCGTGAAGTGCTTCTCGACGATGCAGGCGCCGAGAGCCACCGAGGCCAGCGGCGCCTCCAGGCCCGTCGTGTGGTCGGAGTAGCCGACCGGGCAGTCGAACTCCTTGAGCATGGTCGAGATCGCCCGGAGGTTGGCCTCCTTCGGCTCGACGGGGTAGGAGGTCACGCAGTGCAGGACCGCCAGCTCCCCGGCGCCGCCGTCCTTGAGCACCTGCAGGGCCTCGCGGATCTCGGGGATGGTCGCCATGCCCGTGGACAGGATGACGGGCTTGCCGGTGCGCGCGACGCGCCTCAAGAGGGAGTGGAAGGTGACGTCGCCGGAGCCGATCTTGTACACCGGCACCCCGGCCGCCTCGAGCTCGTCCACGGCGCCGATCCACGCGGGCTTCGAGAAGCACAGGATGCCGCGCGCCTTCGCGTGGGCCATCAGCTCCAGGAACTCGTCCCCGGATAGCTCGAGCTTCTTGAGCATCGACAGGAAGGAGGCGGCGGCGGGGTCGTTCCTCTTTTGATACGCCGCCATCGGGGCCGAGGCGGTCACCGACTCCTCGGCCTTGAAGGTCTGGAACTTGACCGCGTCGGCGCCGGCGTCGGCGGCGATGTCGATCAGCTTCTTGGCCGTCTCGAGGCTCCCGTTGTGGTTGACCCCGGCCTCGGCGATGATGAAGCAGGGGTGTCCCGCCCCGATCGTTCTTCCGGCGATGCGCATCAAGCTCACGAGAGCATCTTAGCTTATTTTCATAAAACGCTCTCCCGGGGAGGTATCAAACGGCGGCTGATAAGTCATAATATTGCGGCATGAAATGGAAAAACGTCCCCGTCGTGGTCACCGGCGCCGGCGGCTTCATCGGAAGCCACCTGACCGAGGCCCTGCTCCGCGAGGGCGCCAAGGTCCGGGCCCTGGTGCGCTACAACTCGAAGGGCACGAAGGGCTTCCTGGACCGAGTCCCGCGCGAGCTGTCCTCCCGCCTCGAGGTCTGGCCGGGCGACGTCACCGACGCGACCTTCGTCGCCGAGCTCATCAAGGGCCGGGATGTCGTCTTCAACCTCGCCGCTTTGATCGCCATCCCGTACTCTTACCGGGCCCCGCGCAGCTTCGTCTCGGTCAACATCGAGGGCACCTTGAACGTCCTCGAGGCCTGCCTGCGCCATGGGGTCAAGAAGGTCGTGCAGACCTCCACCTCCGAGGTGTACGGCACCGCCTTGTACACCCCGATGGACGAGAAGCACCCGCTCCAGGGCCAGTCTCCCTACTCCGCGACCAAGATCGGCTCCGATCAGCTCGCCGAGAGCTTCCACCGCTCCTTCGGCCTGCCCGTCGCCATCGCGCGCCCCTTCAACACCTACGGCCCGCGCCAGTCCGCACGCGCCGTGCTTCCCACCATCATCTGCCAGGCGCTGTCCGGCCGGCCCGAGATCAAGCTCGGCAGCCTGGCCCCGGTGCGCGACTTCAACTTCGTCGACGACACGGTCGCGGGCTTCCTCGCGGCGGCCGCGAGCCCTCGCTCCGTCGGCGAGACCATCAACTTCGGCACCGGCCGTGGCGTCTCGATCGGCGAGGCCGCGCGCTCGATCCTGAAGCTCACGGGCGGCCGCGCCGTCCTCCGCGAGGACCGCGCCCGGGTCCGCCCCACGAAGAGCGAGGTCGGCCGCCTGCTGTGCGACAACCGCAAGGCGCGCCGTCTCCTGGGCTGGAAGCCGCGCGTGAGCCTCGAGGAAGGCCTGCGCCGGACCATCGCCTACGTCCGCGACAACCGCGGCGAGTACGACCCGGCGGTCTACACCGTCTGACGGTGGCCTCCTCCGCCGACGACTGCCCGTTCTGCGGCCCGGCCCCGGCCGAGCCTTTCCGCCCGCCCCAGGCCTGCGCGACCGGACCGGCCCGGCCCTTCTTCCGCTGCGGCGCCTGCGGCACCGTCTTCCCGCGTCCGCGTCTGAGCCCGGACCTGTCCGCCGTGGTCCTGGACGCCCTCGACAAGCGCGAGCGCCCGCTCGACCCGGCCGTCTCGCCGTCGGACCCCTTGTGCCGCCTCATCGCCCGCCATGTCGACCGGCGCGGGCCCGCGCTCGACGTGGGCTCGTCCACGGGGGGCTTCTGCGCCGCCCTCGACGCGCTCGGCTTCGAGGCCCACGGCGTCGAGCCGCAGGCCACCGCCCGCGCCCAGGCCGTCCGCCGCGGCACCCGGACCTATCCCGGGCTTTTCCCGGAGCTCCCCGCCGAGCTCGCCGGACGCCGCTTCGCCCTGATCTCCATCCTCGAGGCGATCTACTACTTCCCGGACATGCGCGGGGCGTTGAAGACCGTCCATGACCGCCTCGAGCCGGGCGGCTGGCTGCTGATCAAGGGCCATCACGCCGAGTCGCCGGTGTACGCCGACCCCGCGCGCACCCTGTTCAAGCGCTTCGGCGACCACGCCCAGGGCATCCCCACGCCCGCGTCCCTGCGCTTCTGCCTGGCCGCGGCGGGGTTCGAGGTGGTCCACCTCGCCGGCCTGACGCCGGCGGACGGCCTGCTCGGGCGCCTGCGGGCCAAGCTGTTCCCGTGGACCGAGCCGTCCCGGGCCGACCGCATCGTCGCGCTGGCGCGCCGTCTGGAATAGTTGCGCGTCCGGCGTACTGTTGCGCCGCTTTATTTTCTCACGACGGCGATTTTGATCGTATAGTTCAGCTGCGAACCGGAGACGTGGGCGGTATAAATCCCCGAAGCGACCTTTTGACCCTCGGCGTTGCGGGCATCCCACTCGACCGTATTCTGGATTTTGGGGATTGCGAACTTCGTTTTGGTGACGACAAGATTCCCGCGGGCATTATATATTTTAATCGTAACGAGTCCCGAAAAGGGAGGAGCGAAGACGATAGTCGCGGTCTCATTGCGGTTGGGGTTCACGTATCCCCGTGCGCCTCCGATGACTTTAACGGATGTGCCCCCAACTCGCTGTCCCCAGAAGAAGTATTCGTTGGAATGGAGGCCCGTGCAGACGCGACTGGTCGGGTAATCGGGGTAGAGATAGGGTTCGCTGTTGGTTATAGAAAAGGTCCAGCCCGGTTTGACGACCTCGACGCACCGGTATTGGCCGATGGCTACGAGATCGGTAAGAGTGCAGTTCCCGGCGGCGTCGGTTGTTTGGGAAGTCAACAGCGTATAGGGGGAGTCGATATAGAACGTTGCCGTTTCGCCGGGCATTGGAGTTCCATCGAGTGTCCTTAGGTGGACGGTGATTATTTCGGCCGATGCCGCTGCGCTCAGAAAAGTGCAAAACGCCAATGCCGTGACGAGGAAGCAGGGGTTCGCTGACGATGTCCATTTTTTCATTTGGCAGATCTCACTTTAGAATCGAGAGCGTCTCGCCGTTCCACGGATCGGCGATCGAGACGGGAGGCAAAAGCTTCGGCTCTTGCTCACGGTGGCTGTTGCGGGCGTCCACGACGACTTTCGGGAGGAGGTAGCTGTAGAGATCGATGAGGGAGACCGTGCCGTCCTTCTTCGCCGCCTCGCCGCGGAGGCCGCGGATCATGTGGTAGGTCAGCAAACCGTGCCGCGCGACGCGATGGGTGCCGCTGATCTGGCTGCCGGATGCGGCCGAGATGACGGCGACCTTCCCGGACGAGAGTACCTGGTCTTCCACGACCGGCATGATCGGACGGGCGCCCTGAGCCAATACGGTACGGGGACCTCCGGTTCCCGAGAAACAAGAATCGAGGATGACGAGCACCCGTTTGGCGGGGAGCGCGCCCAGAACCGCATACAGACGCTTCAATGGGTAGCCGTCATCCATGGCTTCGGGAAGCGCATCGTAGGGAACGATTGAGCTCTCGCCGGTTTTGGGATTCGGGGTTCCGTGTCCCGCATAATAAACGAAGACTTCGGCGTCGGCGGACACCTTCTCTTTCAGCCAGGTCTCGAAATAGCTCTTCAGGTCCCCGAGCGTCGCGCGCTCGTTCTGCCGCAGAAGGATGTGCTCGGGGGGGATCCCCAGCGCTTTCTCGAAGTATTTTCGAATCAGGATCGCGTCGCGAGACGCGTATTCCGCGCCGATCAAGTCCCTATAGCGCTCTAATCCGATGATGACCGCGTAGGCGTTGCGGCGGGGGGTCCGGTAGTCCGGAAGCTTGTCGAGCTCGGCGTCGATGAGCGCCTGCTCGGTGGTGCTGACCGGTAAATCGGTTTCAACGATCGGCGTCGCTCCCCATTCGCGAGAGGGGTTTCCCGTCCTCGGCAGCGTCCAAAGCCGTATCGTTCCGTCCTCGCCCGCGGACGCGACCAAGCCGCTTTCGCTCGGGACGGCGACGCTTCCGGTCGCGCCTGCATGGCCGTCGAACTGCTTGAGGAGTTCCGCGTCGCTCACCCGCCAGGCTCTGACGGCGCCGTCCTTCCCGGCGGATATCAATTGTTCTCCGGATCGAGAGAAGGACAGCGACAGAACCGCTCCGCCCCCGCTCTGCGACGTTCTCGCGGCCCCGCCGTCGACCGCGCGCCGGTATTGGATCCGTGAATCCTCTCCCGCCGACGCTATGAGTTGCCCGGTCGGAGAGAAGGCCAGCGCGTATTGGACGTTCATTAGGCCGGTTCGAGCTTTCCAAAGCGGGGCTCCGTCGCGGGTCCTCCAAAGCCGGACCGTTTCATCCTCGCCGGCCGAGGCGACGGTATCTCCTCCGGGAGAGAAGGCCGCCGAGTAGACCTCGCCGGTGTTTCCCCTCAGGACCCGGACGACGCTTCCATCGGACGCGCGCCAGATCCGCACCGTCTTGTCGGAGCTCGCGGAAACGAGTTCATCGTCGGAGCGGGAGAAAGAGACGGAATTGACGGAATTCGAATGTCCGGAAAGGGTTCGGATGCGCTTCCCGTCGGGGACGCTCCATATCCCGATGGTCGAATCGAGGCTGGCCGACGCCAGAAGGGCGCCGGAAGGAGAGAAAGACAGGGAGGTGACGGCTTCCTTGTGACCGCGCGCGGCGCTGACGATTCGGCGATTCGCGGCATCCCAGATGGTGATCGTCCCGTCTTTAGCACCCGCCGCGAGGTATTCCCCGGAATGGGACAGTGCGACCGCGCGGACGCCTTCTTGAGTGATGATGCCGTCCGTCGACACGGCGACCTCGCTCCCGAAAGCGGGACGCGGTCCGGTCAAAGTCAGCAGCATGATCGCCTGGATCAACATGGGTCAGAATCTCAACGTTAAGGAGGTCTTCACCGTCGCGCCCAACTCCGCGGAGGGGACGAATGCGATATCCACCGACACGATATCCCGAGTGAATCCGGCGCCGAAGGACAAATTCTCCGTATCGTAGCCCGCTTTATAGCCTAAACGCAGGGCGAACAGCTTGGCGTACGAGTACTCGAATCCGATGTGTTCCTTGGGCGTCGTCTCGTCCGAGGCCGTGAGGATATCAAAGGCGAAAGCATAGTGGTGGGCGAAGCGGCGCTTCTTGAGAGCGACGCCGCCGCGCAGGATCTTGGGGAGCTCTTCCTGCGTGCCGGCATAACTGAGCGCGCTGCCTAAGTTTTGCGCGGCGAATCCCAGGCTCAACCACGAGGAGGGCTTGTAGATCGTGCCGAGGTCGAGGAGAAAGGCGGTGCCGGTGAACTCGTCGACGAGTTGGGAGCGGAGGAACTTCAGGTTTCCGCCGACTGAAAGATCGCTGGAGGGAGACAGGCTTGCCGAGGCGGTCGCCAACAGGTCTCTTTGCGCCGTGACGGTGCGGCTGTTGCCGAGGGTGTCGGTGAGCGTGATGGCGCCCGCGTCGTAGTAGAGCAGGCTGCCCGCGACTTTCCCGAAGGACAGGGGCGCGCCGCCGCCGATCGCGCCGATGGAATCTTCCAGATTCCCCCTTTGGTAGAGGAACGCGAGTTGTTTGCTCGTGAGGCCAGCGGCCGGGTTATAGTGGATCCCGAGCACGTCGTCGTCCGCCGCGACGTACGCCTCTCCCATTCCCGCCGCGCGCACGCTGATCGGGATCCGGAGCAATGTCCCCGCGGACGAGGATTCGGCCGCCGCGGCTCTCAACGGAAAGAGGAGAAGCAGGCTCAGTGACGCGTGGAAGAGCTTCGTTTTCTTGCGGCCGCCGCCGCGATTTTCCTCTTTCATTTGTACATGACGATGCAGGCGTCGAGATCAGTCCGGCGAGAACGCGGCGTACGGAGCTACGGCGCTTTACGGTCCTTGACGGCTTCCCGTCGAACTTCCTCTTCGCGAAGCTGGTCGAAGAGTTTTTCCGAGCGCTCCGCGAGGTATTTCCGAGTCCTTTCGGTCAATTCGGGCGCGTTGCGAACGACTTTTCGGAACTCCTCGAGGTTGAGCTTGGCCAGGGAGTAGACCTTGTCGCCCTTCTGGTAGCGTTCGACGATCCTCACGCCGGAAAGATGGCCGGCGCTGAAGGTCTTGATCACGCGGTCCACCTGTTGTCCGTCTTCTCCCTCATACTCCTTCATCAAGTAGCCGCTGTAGGTATCGAAATACCGCTGCAGGTCGGCGCGGGCGCGATTGTCGGCGGTTTCGTTCCGCAGATTCGTGCTGCGGACCGACGCGTCGGCCTCTCCCACGCCGTAAAACATCTTCTCGTTCGGCGCGAAGGCCGACGAGCCCATCTTAACCCATTTCGGGGCTCCGCAACCCGCCAAGAAAGCGCCCATTAAAAAGACGATCGCGATACGGTTCATATGAGCCTCCAGCCGTGGTGAAAATGATCCCTTCCCATGCAGATGAAAGCGGAAAAAACGGCCGAACCGAACATCACTCCTGCGCCCCGCGGGCCAAAATGTCGTAGGGAATGACCTGCAGGGTCCATTCACGCCGCTCCAGTTGGGCTAGATCCCTCATGACGGTGGTCATGGTGCCCGCTTTATAGGCGCTGAGGCCGCCGCCGCCCGGGATATTTGGCATGGTCAGCTCTTTTTGAGCGGCGATGATGAGCAGTTTTTCTGCCGCGGACGTCTTTCCCGAGGGAAGCGTCGCTCGATAATTCAGCCCGGAATCCTCTTGCGGCAGGAGGAGCGGACTTCCCGCTTGAAGAAAATTATTCTTGCTGTGGGCGCTGGGAAAGACCAGATACAGATCGTCTTCCGCGTCCCAGCTGAAGAGATAGATGTAGGAGTCCTTGGTGGCGGTCAGGGATATCTTCACCGGCTCGCCGTCATAATATTGGCGCCGGTCGAGGCCGAGGGATTTCCCCGACTGCTGGTCGAGCAGGAGATAGGAAGGATCGATGGCGCCTCGGAATGAGATCGTGCCGCGCACGCGGAGGCGGCAAGTCGTCGTGAGGTCTTTGATGGCGCACTCGGGCGAGCCGGCCGAGTGCTCGGTCAGGAGGCCTTTGTTCGAGGTGAATAAATACTTCGCGACCGACTCATGACGGACGCGGCCGATTTCCGAGGAAAAATCGCTGAAGCCGTAAAAAACATCGGCGCCGCCGATCATCGCCTTGGATAAGGCATCCTCACGTGCGCGCGCGACCGCCATCCCCTGCGGCTCGTGGCTCAGCGACCGGCCGACCCCGACTTCGTCGAACTCGAGGTTCTCGTGGCGGCCGGAAAACGCGGGCGCTTCGTTCTGGCGGGGAGAAGCGGCTTTTGCGGGCGTCGGCGTATCGGCGGCCGGAAGCGGAGACGTCCGGCGATCCAACTCGTTCAGCATGGAAGCCGCCCGTCCTTGCGGAGCGGGAGCGGGGTGGACGCAGGCAGCGGCGCCGATAAGTAGGAGGATCGGGACGACTTTCATAGCTTGTTGAACTCCCGCTCCTCGGGCGATTCGGGGAACGATTGCAGCATGCTTCCCATGGAGTTCCTTTGCGGCTTCACGGGGGCGTGCTTGCATCCGCCAGCCAAGAGCGCGAATGCCGCCAGCATCAGTAGAAGCCTGTTCCTGGCGCTTCGCGACGATTCGGCGCTGGAACGGTCTCCGAAGTATAAGATATCTGTGAACATTGGATCGGTGCCCCCCATTGCGCGGCATGACGGTGTCGGGTACACTAGGCTTCTCTTGTGTAAGCGGATAAATCGCCGCAACCGAACTGCGTGTTTTAAGGGCCTATGAGCCTCTCACCCGAAAACGACCGCACGGACTCATCTCTGATCCTGATTCGACAGGCGAAGGCGGGGGACGCCGAGGCCCTCAACGCGCTGTTCGACCGCTATTCCGCGCGGGTCCTTCAGATCGTCCGTCTTCGTCTCGGGCCTTCGCTCCGCGCCAAGCTCGAATCCCAGGATATCGTGCAGGACGCGTTTACGAGGGCCGTCAACGGCTTCGATCATTTCGAGCTCAGGCATGAAGGGGCGTTCATCCACTGGCTGGGCGAATTGGTTCGGAATGCGATCAATGACCGCTATGATCAGTTCCGGGCCCAGAAAAGAGACATGCGGCAAGAGAACCCTATCGAGGCCAATGAAAGGACCGATTCGAGCCGCGACTTCTCGTTGCCGGGCGACGATCCTACTCCCAGCCGCGTCTTGGAAAACCGGGAGGACGTCCTCCGCCTGAGCGCCGCCATGGACAAGCTCTCTCAGGATGCGCGCGACGTGATCGTGTTTCGGGATCTCGAGGAGCTGTCGTTCGCGGAAATCGGCCGGTTGACGGGGCGTTCGGAAGACGCCGCGCGCATGTATTACTCGCGCTCCAAGGCTCAGTTGGCCGGGATCTTCCAGGCCATGTAGGATGGAAGACAATTCGGACGAGCGGATCGACGAGATCGTCGCGGAATTTTTGGACGCCGCGGAGCGCGGCGAAGCCGTCGAGTCCGAGGCCTTGTTCCGGCGACATCCGGCTCTCGAGGCTCCGCTGCGCGCGCGGCTGAGGGCCTTGGGACATTTGGACGCCTGCCTCGAGCAGCTCCGCGAGGTGCCGCGATCCGAAGGGGTCCCGGAGCCGCGGATCAAGGGTTATCGCATCCTTGAACGGTTGGGGCAGGGGGGGATGGGCGCGGTATTCTTGGCCGAACAAGAGTCCCTTAAACGGCTGGTCGCGGTGAAAGTGCTGTCGCCCTTCGGGACGGCTGATGCGCGCGCGGTGGAACGTTTCCGCCGCGAAGCGGAGACGATCGCGCGCCTTTCTCATCCCGGGATCGTTTCCATCCACGAGTTCGGGACGGAGAACGGGACTCCTTACTTGACGATCGATTTCGTCCCCGGTCTCGACCTCGCCGGCATCCTCGCGGGATTGCGCGAGTCGAGCGCGCCGCCCAGCGGCGCGGATATCCAGCGCCTCATCGACGGGAACATCGAGGAGCTCGCCGCGCTCGCGGCTAAGCATGACGCGCGCGTCGCGCCTCCCAAGGCCGGCGGCGGATTTTGGTCGCGGCCTTATCCCGACATCTGCGCTTCGGTCGTGATGGGCGTGGCCGAAGCGTTGGATTTCGCTCATTCACGGGGCGTCATGCATCGAGACATAAAGCCGTCCAATGTGATCTTGGATTCGGACGGCTCCTCCCGGCTGATCGATTTCGGCCTGACCCTCTCGGAATCGGCGTCGGCGCTGACGCGGCCCACCGATTTCATCGGCAGCGCCCCGTACTGCTCGCCCGAGCAGGTCACGGGCGATGAGCCCATGAGTTTCGCCAGCGAGGTTTTTTCCCTGGGAACCATGCTGCACGAGATGCTGTCGCTGCGGAGGCCTTTCGACGGGCGTACGGTTTCCGAGATACTGTCCCGAGTCGCGCGAGCGAAGCCCGAACCGCTCCGCGACGCCACGCCCGGGACTCCCCGGGAGCTTCAAGACATTTGCCGTATGGCCATGGCGCGGAATCCCCGGCGCCGTTACGCGACCGCCGGCGCCATGGCGGCGGATCTCGGGCGTTATTTGAAGGGTGAATCGGTGTCGGCGCGCCCTCGAATGAAGCGTCGTCAAGCGGCATGGATCGCGGTTTCGTCTTTACTTCTCGTCGTCGGAAGTGTTCTCTGGTTCAGGCCGGCCAAGGTTCCTTCCGATATCGCGCCGCCGCCTCAAGCGCCGTCCGTCTCTCGTGGACCCGCCCTCAAAAAAACGGCGATGCGCTCCCCGGCCCCGCTTACCCCCGATGCGGCGCCGGACGTCCGAAAGCTCATGGCCGTGGGGCGGCTCAAGGACGCGGCAGAGCGGCTGGAGAAGCGCCTTTCGTCGTCGCCCGGCGACTTCGAATCGCGCGTCTTGGCGGCGTGGATACGCCTCGAACTGGGTGATTTCGCCGCGGCTTTGGATCATGCCCGAGCGGCCGCAGCGCTCGCCCCGCGGCGCTCCGAGGGGCATAAGGTCTTGGGACATGCGCTGCTTCAGGTCAAGCGCTATCCGGAGGCCGTGCGGGCGCTGGCCGCGGCCGTCGAGATTTCCCCCGAGGACTATAAGATCCGCCTGCCTTACGCGGAAGCGCTGGGCATGTCCGGCGAGTTCGAGGCGGCCGAAAAGCAATACGCTCTCTGCGCGGTCCAGGCGCCGAAGGACACCCAGGCGCTCCAAGGCTACGGAGCGGCGCTCGCTCGGCGAGGCGATTTGAGCGGCGCTGTTCGGCAGTATAAGAAGAGCCTGGAATTGTCCTCCGGCGACGCCCGCGCGCATTTGCTCGTCGCCGAGCTTCTCGCCGGCCTCCAGCGGGACGAGGAGGCCGTCTACTATTACACCAAGGCCGAATCTCTTGCGACCTCCGCGGAAGACCGCCTCGCGGCCCGCGAGGGTTTGTCCCGCTTGAGCAAACAAGCGCGTTAGGACCGGGTTCCGGGCTTGACTGGGAAAAATGTTAAAATGAATTCATGACCCGCGCCATCGCCGCGCCCCCTCGCCTCGCCCTGTTCGGCGGCCTCCCCGCCCGCAAGAAGCCCTTCGCCGGCCCCTCCGTCTTCGACGGCGCCGAGCGCAAGAACGTCCTGGAAGTCCTCAACGACCGCGCCCTGTCCCGCTTCATGGGGAGCCCATCGGCCGACATCGAGCGCCAGCTGTCCATGACCAGCGCCGAGGCCGTCGACTACAACCCCCAGCACTTCATGTTCATCGGCGGCCGCAAGGTCCGCGCGCTGGAGGCCGAGTTCGCCAAGCGCTTCGGCGCCCGCTACGCGATCGCGGTCAACTCCGCCACCTCCGGCCTGATGACCGCGCTCGGCGCCTGCCGCCTCGGGCCCGGCGACGAGGTGATCACCACCTGCCTTTCCTTCAACGCGACCGCCGTCAGCATACTCGCGTTCAGCTCCATCCCCGTCTTCGTCGACATCCATCCGGAGAGCCTGTGCATGGACCCGGAGGACATCCGCCGCAAGATCACGCCGCGGACCAAGGCCATCCTCGTCGTCCACCTGCTCGGCCGCGCCGCCGACATGGACGCCATCAACAAGATCGCCGCCGAGCACGAGCTCCAGGTCATCGAGGACTGCTCGCAGTCGCCGGGCACGGTCTATAAGGGAACGCCGGTGGGCTCCATCGCCCCGATCGGCGTGTTCAGCCTCCAGGACACGAAGAACATCGTCGCCGGCGAGGGCGGCGTGATCGTCACCAGCGACGAGTCCCTGGCGCGCCGCTGCC
Organism: Elusimicrobiota bacterium; assembly: GCA_016182905.1. Classification (NCBI taxonomy): domain Bacteria; kingdom Pseudomonadati; phylum Elusimicrobiota; species Elusimicrobiota bacterium. Next base: position 94,134 of record JACPFR010000056.1, on the reverse strand, counting down.
GCCTGATCCGCAACCACGGCGAGTCCATCCCGGGACCCGACGCGACGCCCGAGGAGCTGTGCAACATCGTCGGCTTCAACTTCCGCATGACCGAGCTGACGGCCGCGGTGGCCCTGGCCCAGATCAAGAAGCTGAGCCGCAACAACCAGCAGCGCAACGTCAACGCGCGCTACCTGGCCCAACGCCTGGCCAAGCTCCCTTATCTGCGGATCGCCGAGGGCTTCGCCTCGGACGGCAACGTCTGCCACGTCCTGGCGATGACCTACGACGCGAAGACGTCCGGCGTCAGCCGCGACGCGGTGCTCGCCGCGATCCGCGCCGAGGGCATCCCCGTCGGCGGCGGCTACCCGCGCCTGATGCCCGAGAACCCGATGTTCACCAAGAAGATCGCCTTCGGCATGGACGGCTGGCCCTGGTCGGGCTTCCCGCACGGCCGCGCGATGCGGTACCGCCGCGAGGACTACCCCGTCGCGGCGTCCCTGATCTACGAGAAGTTCATCTGGTTCTATCACGTCAACGCGCCGAACACGCCCAAGGACATGGAGGACGCGGCGAACGCGTTCAAGAAGGTCTTCTCGAACCTCGACGCGCTGAAGGGCTACGCGCCGACGGGCCCCAAGGTGTACAAGTGGTGACCCCGAACGTCCTGGCGGTCATCCACGCGCGCGGCGGGTCCAAGCGCATCCCGCTCAAGAACATCAAGCCCCTCAACGGCCGGCCGCTGATCGCCTGGATGATCAAGGCCGTGCTGGCCTCCAAGAAGGTCACGACCTGCCTGGTCTCCACCGACCACGCGGATATCATCCGCGTTTCGAAGGAGGCGGGCGCCTACGTCCCGTTCGTGCGTCCGCCCGATATCTCCGAGGACGTCGCTTCGGAGCTGGTGACCCAGCACGCGGTGAAGTGGGTCGAGGAGCACGACAAGAAGCGGGTGGACATCGTCATCACGATGCAGCCCACGACCCCGTTCATCCGTCCGTCGGACGTGGACGCCTGCGTGCAGGCCGTCGAGGACGGCGCCACCTCCTGCGTCAGCATGTATCCGGTGCACGAGCGCCCGGAGTGGATGTTCTCTCTCGACCCGGAGGGGCTCGCGAAGCCCTTCCTCGGCAAGGAGATCAAGGGGGAGCTCGGCATCTCCCAGGCCCTGCCCAAGATGTACATGCCCAACGGCGGCATCTACGCGACGCGGCGCGACGTGATGATGGTCGAAGGCTCGATCTATGGGAGCCGGATGAAGGCGCACGTCATGCCGCGCGACCGCTCGGTGGACATCGACGACCCGATCGATTTCGAGTTCGCGGACCATCTCGCCCGCACCTTGTTCAAGGACGGCTAATAAGACCATGAAAGAGTTCAGCATCGGCGGACGCAAGATCGGTCCCGCCCACCCGCCGTTCATCATCGCCGAGGCCGGCATCAACCACGAGGGGAGCCTGAAGAAGGCCCTTCAGCTCGTCGACGCCGCCGCCGAGGCCAAGGCCGACTGCATCAAGTTCCAGTGCCACATCACCGAGAAGGAGATGATCCCGACGGACATGAAGCCCGGGAAGATCTCCAAGGAGAAGCTCTGGGACATCATCAAGCGCTGCGAGCTCAACGAGGCCGAGGAGCGGCAGGTCAAGAAGCACTGCGAGAAGAAGGGCATCCTGTACATGTGCACCCCTTTCTCCCGGGAGGCCGCCGACCGCCTCCAGGCCATGAAGGTCACCTCCTTCAAGATCGGCTCCGGCGAGTGCAACAACATCCCTCTGCTCGAGCATGTCGCCCGCATGGGCAAGCCGACCATCCTGTCGACGGGCATGAACGACCTCGCCTCCGTGCGGGCCTCCGTGGCGGTGTTCAAGCGCGCGGGCACGCCGCTGATGCTGATGCACTGCACCTCGATGTACCCGACGCCGTACTCGAAGGTCCGCCTGGGCGGCATCCTCGACCTGCAGAAGGCGTTCGGCCTGCCCGTGGGTCTGTCGGACCACTCGCTCGGTATCTACACCTGCCTCGGGGCGGCCGCGCTCGGCGCCTGCGTCTTCGAGAAGCACTTCACGGTGACGCGCAAGTGGCCTGGACCCGACGTTCCGATCTCGATCGAGCCGCAGGAGCTGGCGGAGCTGGTCAAGGGCTCCCGCGCCGTCTTCGAGGCGATGGGCGGGGGCAAGACCATCCTGCCCGAGGAGAAGCCGGTCATCGACTTCGCCTACGCGTCGGTCGTCACCATCGCGCCCGTCCTCGCGGGCGAGCCCTTCACCCTCAAGAACCTCTGGGTCAAGCGGCCCGGCACCGGCAAGATCCTCGCCGGCGAGTTCAAGAAGGTCCTGGGAAAGAAGGCCGCGCGCGGCCTGGCCGCCGAACGGCAGCTGACGCCGAGTGACATCCGCGGCTGGTAGGCGCGCGCTGGTCTCCGGCGCCGGGGGCTTCCTAGGCCGGAGCCTCGTCCGCCTCTTGGAAAAGAGGGGCGTCGCCGTGGAGGCTCTCGACGCGCGCAAGCCGCGGCCGTCGAAGCGTCCGGCCGATTACTTCTTCCACCTGGCCGGGATGGCCGACGCCTCGAAGTGCGAGGCCGACCCCAAGGCCGCCCGCGAGGCGAACGTCGCCTTGACCGGGCGGATGCTGGGCTATTGCCGCCGCCACCGCGTCGGCGTGTTCGTCCTGCCCTCCACCGCGCATGTGTACGGGACCGCCCTGAAGCGGCCCGCGCGCGAGACCGACGCGCCGCGCCCCGGCGGAACATATGTGAAGACCAAGCTCGCCGCCGAGGCCTTGCTCGCGAAGGCGTGCGCGCGCGGTCGCCTGGCCGGCGCGGCCGCTCGCCTGGCTAACGTTTACGGCCCGGGCGTCAGCGCCGCCACGGTGCCCGGCACGGTGATCGCTCAGCTCAAGAAAGGCCGCGAGCCGAAGGTCCGCGACCTCTCGCCGGTGCGCGATTTCCTCTTCGTCGACGACGCGGCCGAAGGCATGATCCGCCTCGCCTTGGCCGCGCGCCCCGGCAAGCGCCTCCTCGTCAACGTGGGCACCGGGAAAGGCGTTTCGGTGGCCCGCCTCGTGGAGACGGCGCGCCGCGCGGCGGGACGGCGCCCGCGCGCGATCCAGGCCGCGAAAGGCTCAGCCCTCATCCTCGACAACCGGCGCCTCGCGCGCCTGACCCGTTGGACCCCGCCGACCTCTTTGCGCCGCGGCCTGGCCGTGTGCCTCTCGTGACCCCTATGCCCAAAAAAACCAAACGCGTCGTCGCCGTCTACACCGGGAACCGCGCCGAGTACGGCCTGCAGTACCCGATCCTGCGCGCCATCGCCGACGACAAGCGGCTCGACTACAAGCTCCTCGTCTCGGGCGCCCACCTGCAGCAGGCCTTCGGCCGCACGAAGCAGGAGATCTCGAAAGACGGCTTCAAGGTGTATTCAGAGGTCAAGATCACGACCGGCGACGACGACCTGTTCGGCACCGCGCAGGCCATCGGCTCCGGCATCTTGAGCCTCTCCCGCGTCCTGGCCCGCCTCAAGCCCGACCTGCTCGTCGTCTACGCCGACCGCTTCGAGGGCTTCTCCGCGATGATCACGGGGACGCAGATGAACGTCCCGACGGCGCACATCGAGGGCGGGGACATCACCGAGGGCGGCGCGCTCGACGATTCCGTGCGCCACGCGATGACCAAGCTCGCGCACCTTCACTTCACGACGAACGAGGAGGCCGCCGCGCGCGTGCGCAAGCTCGGCGAGGAGCCCTGGCGCGTGCACAACGTGGGCTTCCCCGCCATCGACCTCATCAAGGCCGGCCTGCTGGCCAAGCCCGCGGAGCTCAAGGCGCGCTTCGGCCTCGACGCGGACCGGCCGCTCGTGGTCTTCACCCAGCACTCGGTCACCACCGAGTTCATGGACGCCGCCGCCCAGATCCGGCCCGCCCTGCGCGTGATGAAGCGCCTGGCCCGCGAGGGCGTGCAGGTCGTGCTGACTTACCCCAACAACGATGCCGGCGGGCGGCGCATCATCGCCGAGCTCGAGAAGGTGCGTCGTGAGAGGATACCCAACGTCCAGGTCCTCGCGAGCATGGGCCGCTACAACTACCACGGCGCGCTGGCCCTGAGCCGCGCCGTCTGCGTGGGCAACTCCTCGAGCGGCATCAAGGAGACCCCCGCCGTGGGCGCGCCCTTCGTCAACATCGGCTCGCGCCAGGACGGCCGCCTGCGCAGCACCAACGTGCTCGACACGGGCTACGACGAGGCGTCCATCGAGAAGGCCTGCCGCAAGGCGCTGTTCGACCTCAAGTTCCGTGCGCAGTGCCGGACCTGCGGGAATCCCTACGGGGTCGGCGACTCGGGACGCAAGATCGCCCGGGTCCTGGCGACGGTGCCGCTGAACAGGCGGCTGCTGCAGAAGAAGATGACCTACTGACGGGCGCCGATCGCCTCGGCGAAGAAGCGCGCGTGGCCGGGGCGGGGCAGCCCCTCGTATTCGACCATGGCCTTGCGCGCGGCGGGCTCCATGTAGACGCCGCCCGCGGCCAGCTCGCGTAGACGCGCGAGCAGCGCGTCCCGGTCGTGATAGACGACGCCCGGGTAGCGCAGGAACGGGTGCTCCGCCAGGCGCAAGGTGTCGTAGAAGAGCAGGTCCTTGCCGCAGCACAGCGCCTCGACGCCGACGGTGGAGGGCCCGAAGGCGATGACCAGGTCCGCGGTCTTGAACGCCTCCTGCGCCGGGAACTGCGAGGACATCACGAAGACGTCCTCGCGGCCTTCGATCCTCTCCCCCAGGTCGCGGAAGCCCTCCATCTCGAAGATCTTCCCGCTGTTGTAGAGCTTGGACTTGATGACGATCAGGCGGTTGGGAAGCTGGTCGAGCGCCCAGAGGACGTCGTCGTACATGCGGCGCACGTCGGCGCGGGTGATGTAGGCGTCGTCGGAGAAGGTCGTGTCGAAGACCGCGACGCGGAAGCGCCCCTCGGTCCTCTTCATCAGGGCGGCGTGCTCCGGCTCGAGCGGCAGGCGGAAATAGTCGTTCTTGAACGGCCCGATGATCTCGATCTTCTTGACCGCGCCCCAGACGAAGCGGAAGATGTCGAGCTGGCGCTGCGACCAGATGAAGAACCGGTCGAGCTTGATGTAGCAGGTCGACTCGGTGTGCACGAAGTCGTCGCCGTGGGCGATGTTGAAGACCGGGACTTCGCGCCGGCCCAGGGCCGCGGCCTTGAGGATGCTGTCGGCGGAGTACTCGGCGCACTCCCGGTAGAGGCGGCAGGAGAAGCGGGACAACTCGTGTTCGTGCTCGAGGAGCTTCTGGAACAGCTGGATCACCGGCTCGGGGAAGCCCGTGAGCCGGGGCAGGCGGGTGAGGGCGGCCCGCGCCAGGCGGGGCTCCAGGCCGGTGGGTTTTCCGCGGAGGATCCAGCGGTAGCCGCCCGCGTCGAGGCGCCGGAGGTCCTCGGCGGTCGCGGTCGGGTCGATGAGGAGGAGGATGTTCTCGGGGCGGTAGCCGCCGGTGTCCTCGAAGCGGTCGTAGAACAGGAAATGATGGAACAGGCGGCCGTCGCGCCAGGTCAGCGGCCCTACCCAGCGCAGGGCGTACTTCGCATCGACGGGGACGGCCTTCGGCAGGCCCAGGCGCTTGAGCGCGAACCAGGCGATCGCGCCCAGGCGCAGGGCCCGGGAGACCCCGGGCCAGGGCGTCAGGGAGGGCGTCGCGGGCGAGGCGGGCTCCGCCAGGAAGCGGTCCACCGTTTCCCGCGTCACGGGCTCGGAGGCGTAGCGGTCGAAGAGGTGCATCAGCGGGCCGATGTCCGGGCCGCCGTCGCCGAGGACCGCGGCGTCCTTGACGAGATAGCGGCCCTTGACCTGGTCGATCAGGTGCTCATAGAGGCGCTTCTTGAGGTAGAGGTCGAAGGCCTCGGGGTCCTGCCAGCCGAACCAAAGCTCCGCTTCCCGATAGGCCCGCCGCCGGAGCGCCTCGGGGTAGACCTGCGGGAACAGGCGCTCGGCGAGGAAGACGGCGAAGCGCTTGATGCGGAACACCGCCGAGGTGTCTTGGCCGAAGAGCACGCGGCGGGCGCCGCGGGGGACGGGCGCGCCCCACTCGCGTCCGGCGTACCAGACCTCGTCGTAGCCGCGGGCGCGCAGCCACGACCAGGAGTCGAGGGTCTCGACGAGGAGCCGGCTCATGCCGGCTTCCGGCCGGCCGCGGCGAACTCCTCCAGGAAGATCCGTCGTCCGCCGTCGGCGGCCGAGACGCGCAGCGCTTCCGCCGCGGCCAAGGCGAGCAGGCCGTCGCGGCCCGTGCAGGAGGGGGCCTTCTTGAGGCCGTCGAGGCAGTCGGCGAGGTCGCCGACCGCGGCGAGGAAGCCGGAGGGCCGGTCGGCCTTCGCGGGAACGGGGAAGGAGGCGAGCTCGTCGTAACCCGAGAAGTTCGGGCTTTCCTTGAACTGCGAGAGCTCCAGGCGCCGGCAGTTGTCGGTCAGGCGCAGGCGGCCGCGCGAGCCGAGCACGTCGAGCTCGAAGACGAAGCTCTCCCGGCGGCCCTGGCAGGCGAGGAAGCCCTTCGCTCCGGAGGAAAAGCCCAGGAAGCCGGCGACGGTCGGCTCGTCGCCGGAGGCGTCGGCGAAGCGGTCGCCGCTGACCCAGTCGAGCTCGCCGCCGAGCAGGCGCATCGCGTCGAGCAGGTGCGTGCCCATGTTGTAGATCTTCTCGGAGTACCAGCCGACGAGGCTGCGCGGCTCGCCGATCGCGCCGGAGGCGACGAGGTCCCGGGCCTGCGTCACGACGGGGTCCCAGCGGCGGGAGTGGTTCACCGCGAGCACGACGCCGAGCCGCTCGCAGGCCTCCAGGACCTCGCGCGCCTGGCGGACCTCGGCGCACATCGGCTTCTCGAGGAAGATCGCCTTGACCCCGGCCTCGGCCGCGCCCAGCGCGATCTCGCGGTGGGTCGCCACGGGCGTGCAGACGCTGACGATGTCCGGCTTCTCGGCGCGGAGCATCTCGCGCCAGTCCGCGTGGGCCCGCGCGGTCTTGCGGCGGGCGAGGAAGGCGTTGCGGCGGCGGGGCTCGGGGTCGGCGCCGGCGACGAGCTCGGTGCGGGGGCAGGCGGAGTAGGCGCCCGAGTGCGTCCAGATGTCGACGCGCTTGGCGTCGTCGTCGAAGGCGCTGCCGATCTGGCCGAGGCCGATGACGGCGGCTTTATACCGCATCGGGGAGCCTCTCCTGGCCGCGCAGCGCCTGGAGGTCGTGGAAGCGGCGGTACGCGCCCTGGCCGGCGAAGAGCTGGTCGTGCGTGCCGGTCTCGATGACGCGGCCGTGCTCGAGGACGACGATGCGGTCGGCGCCGCGGATGGTCGAGAAGCGGTGCGCGATGACGATCAAGGTCCGGTCCTTGGAGAGGTCCGAGATCGCCTCCTGGACGAGCCGCTCCGTCTCGGAGTCCATGGCGCTCGTGGCCTCGTCGAGGATGAGGATCGGCGCGTCGCGCAGGAACGCGCGCGCGATGGCGATGCGCTGACGCTGGCCTCCGGAGAGGCGCACGCCGCGCTCGCCGAGGCGCGTCTGGTCGCCCTCGGGCATCGCGGCGACGAAGTCCTTGGCGCGCGCCCGCTCGAGCGCGCGGCGGTACTGCTCGTCGGTGCAGCCCGGCGCGCCGTACTTCACGTTGGCCTCGAGCGTGTCGTCGAAGATGAAGGTGTCCTGGGCCACGACCGTGACCAGGCGCGTCCACTCCTCGCGGGCGAGCTCCGGCAGCGGGACGCCGTCGATGGCGATCCGGCCCTCCGTGGGGTCGAAGAGGCGCAGGATCAGGCGCGCCAAGGTCGTCTTGCCGGCGCCGGAGGTGCCGACGAGCGCCACGGTCGAGCCGCGCGCGATCTCGAGCGTCACGCCCTCGAGCGCGGCTCCCCCGGCCCCGGGGTAGCGCATCCCGACGCCGTCGAGGCGCATCGCGCTCTCGAAGCGCTCCTTGCGGCGCGCGCCCCAGGACAGGGACGGCGAGCCGTCGGTGAGAAGTCGGGGAAGGACGGTCACCCGCGAGAGGTACTCGGCGATGCGGATGCGGGCATCGTTGAACGCGGTCACCTTGGGGATGACGCGGGTGACGACGACGAGGAAGGTGATGAGCGCCGCGCCCTCGACTTGGAAGCGCGAGATCGCCAGCCAGACGATCCCGCAGAGCAGGGCGTCGCCGATGAGGCCTTCCGCGAAGGTGTTGCCCGAGGTCGCCACCGCCGAGTCGTCGGCGTTGCGGCGCACCCGCTCGCTCAGGGCCTCGAAGCGGCGCCGCTCGAAATCCTCGGTGCCGAAGGCCTTGACGACCTCGATGCCCTGGTGGATCGAGATGATGGCGGACTTGAGCAGACCCTTCAGGGCGCCGTGCTCAGCGCCGAGGCGGCGGATGCGGCGGATGAACAGGCTCGACACCGCGTAGCGCGCCGCCCCGAGCCCGGTCACGGCGAGCGTCAGCTTCCAGGACAGCGCGAGCATCAGCAGGCCCATGAAGCCCAGGGACGCCGCGCTGGCCGCGGCTACGACGAGGAAATTGAACGCCTGTCCGGCGTACTCGACCTCGTTCTCGAGGACCTGGGTCAGCTCCCCGCTGGTGGTGGAGTGGAAGTAGAAGATGTGCGAGCCGACGGCGCGGCCGAAGGCGGCGTCGCGCAGGTCCTTCATCAGCGGGTTGTACACGCGCGCCGAGGCGACGAACGCGGCGAACTTGAGCGTCAGGGTCGCGGCGATCGCGGCGAACACCGCGCCGAGCAAGGAGCCGGCCGTCACGGGGAGGCCGAGGCGCGAAAGGGCGTCCGTGAGCCACGGGGACTGGCGGAAGAACTCCTCGCCCTTCTGGATCCAGCCGATCAGGGGGAGGAGGAGGCCGATGCCGACGCCCTCCGAGAGCGTCGAGGCGACGAGCAGGACCGAGAGGCCGGCCAGGCGGGCGCGGTAGGGCCGCAGGAACGGCTTCAGGGCCCGGTAGCCGCCCGTCACGGGAAGACCGTCGGGTATTCGCGCATCGCCCGCTGGTAGTCGTCCGGCTGACCGATGTCGATCCAGTACTCCCGGATCGGGAAGCAGCCGACCGCGCCGCGCCGCCTCTTGATCCTCTCGATCAGGGAGGTCATGTCGAAGTAGCGGTCGCGGGGCACGAGGCTCAGCGCGCCCGGATCGAGGGCGTAGATGCCGGCGTTGACGAAGAACCTCTGGGTGGGCTTCTCGACGATCTTCTCGAGGCGCTGCTTGTCGTCCATCTGCACCACGCCGTAGGGCACCTGGAAGTCGTACTCGCGCACGCACACGGTGGCCTTGCGCCCCTCGTCCTCGTGGTAGCGCAGAAGCGCGGGGAAGTCGACCTTGGTGAGCAGGTCGCCGTTCATCACGATGACCGGGTCCTTGGGCTTACCGGGGAGCAGGGAGAGCGCGCCGACCGTTCCCAGGCGCTTGCGCTCGCGGAGGTAGCGGATCTCGACGCCGAACCTGCTCCCGTCGCCGAAATGACGCTCGATCTGGTCGGCCTGATGGTTGATCGCCAGGAAGATCTTCTTGTAGCCCGAGGCCTCGAACTGCTCGATGATGGTCTCGAGGATGGGCTTCGGGCCGACGTGGAGGAGGGGCTTCGGGAGGTTCTGCGTCAGCGGCCGCAGGCGGGTGCCGGCGCCGCCGACCATCAGGACGACCCAGTTGGGCTTGTCCTCGGTCTCGACGAGGTACTCGGCGAGCCGGGCGAGGCCGCGCACGCGGCCGCGCGGGTCGACCAGGGGGACGTTGGCGCGGCGCTCCTTGCGGAAGAAGCGGACGATCTCCTCGCGCGGGAGGTCCCACGGCAAGGTGACCGGCTTCGGGTTCATGACGAGGGACAGCGGCGCGTCGAGGCCGTGCCCCTTCAGCATCCCCTTGCGCAGGTCGGAGTCGACGACGACGCCCTGGAGCCGGCCGTCCCCGCCGGCGACGAGGACCATGCCGGCCGTCGCGGGGCCGGCCATGAGCTCCATGGCCTGCCGGACCGTCGCGGTCTTGGGGAGCGTCTGACGGGCGGCCTCGAGCGCCATGGCTCTACGCCTTGGCGGGCTCGGCGGCGGGTTCTGCGGCGGGCGCGCTCGTCGGGCCCGTGAGGTTCCCGAAGGTGCGCCGGCCCTGCTTGCGGAAGTCGGGGATGCTGGGCTCGCCGTGGGCCTTGCGCCAGACCTTCTCGTAGGCCTTGATCCGCTTGATGTCGCCCGCGATCATCAGCTCGCGCAGGCCGAGGAGCTCGACCGCGTCGAAGTTCTCGGAGATGACGGCGGTGATCTTGGTGGCGTCGCCGAGGTCGAGGATGAAGGCCTCGAGGTCCCCGTCGTACTGCTCGAGGATCTTGGCCTTGTAGGTGTAGTACCACTCGGACCCGGGGTACGGGGTGGCGAAGAACGGGTTGGCCTTGATGCCCAGCTTCTGCCACCAGATCGTGTTGTCGATGATCGAGTCGAAGAACTCGTCGGGGAAGCCGATGATCTGGTTGGGGATGGGGCGGATGCCGGCCTCCATCGTGATCTTCACCGCGCGGATGTTGTTCTCGGGCGTCGCGCCCTTGCCGATGTTCTTGAGCACGCGGGCGGAGAAGGACTCGAGGCCGTAGTCGAGGTAGGTGCAGCCCGCCTCGTGCATCAGCGCGAGGACGCCGGGGTTGACCAGGCCGGCGTGGCTGGTGCCGGACCAGTGGACGCCCTTGCAGACGTCGGGGTCGTGCGGCACGCCGTCGCGCACGCAGGTGGGCTGGAGGCCCTCCTCGATCCACAGCTTGCAGATCTCGGGCAGCCACTTGCCCTTCGTGGTGACGTTCATCGTCATCAGGTTCTCGTCGAGGAAGGTGACGAAGTCGACGCCGTACTTCCGGTGCATCTCCTTGACCATGTCGACGATGTAGCGGGGGGTGTGCCAGCGGATCTCGCGGTTGTAGGAGAACTCGACGTCGCGCGTGCCGTGCTCGTCCTCGACGACCTTCATGTCGCCGGTCAGGCCGAGGTGGAAGCAGAAGCGGCAGATCAGGGAGCAGCCGTAGCTGGTGTTGATGTCGAGGCGGCGCTTGGCGGTCATCGACTCCTCGGACAGCAGGAGGCAGCTGTTCTTGAAGTAGATGTCGAGGGGGAACATGTCCCACGCCGGGAGAGGGAGGACGTCGAGGTTCGGGATGAGCGGGCGCGAGCCGGTGAGGCGGACGGCTCGGTCCTCGTCGCGGTAGATGATGCCGAGGCAGCTGCTCCAATCGGTCCGGCCGGCGTCGAGGCGCTCCAGCAGCTCGGGCCAGGTCACGAAGCTCTCGCCGATGACGCCGAAGTCGGCCTCGGGCAGCATCGCCATGATGTCGGTCGGCATGCTGGACAGGAAGCCGCCGCCGAGGACGATCTTGGCCTTGGGACAGACCTCGCGCGCGAAATGGACGGTTTTCTTTATATAGCCGTAGGAGGTGGTCATGCCGCCGGTGGCGATGACGTCCCACTCGTCGGCCGAGAGGGCCTCGCGGAGCATGGCGTCACCGGGGCGCCAGGCGTTGGCGTCGAAGACCTGGACCTCGTGGCCGGCCTTGTCGGCCACGGCGGCCACCAGCGCCAGCCCGTAGGGGACGTGCTTGGGATTGTCCTCGGCCCGGATGACCGGATTGACGAGGAGGATCTTAGCCACGCGTCGCTCCGGAGGTCTTGAGAGAGGTCTTGAGGAATCCTTCGAGCGTGCTCCAGCCGATGCGCTCGCCGAACAGGATGCCGCCTTCGGTGCAGTTGATGGTCTCGATGCCTTCCGGCGCGGCCACGGCCAGCTGCAGGAAGCAGTTCCGGTACCAGAAATACGTGGGGTCGGTGTACCAGGTCTTGTCGAGGTGCGGGTTGTGCACCTTGATGTAGCCTTCTTCCGGGTCGTCGGGATAGAGCTGCTGGATCACGTCGTAGTACTGCGTCATGTGCAGGGGCGTCTCGGGGGCGTAGGAGAAGTCCATGCCGATGAGGCCGATCCTGGTCCGGTTCAGGATGGCCGCGGTGAAGACGTAGGAGCTGCTGCCGACGTTCCCGCCGGTGACGAGGCAGGGGAGCTTGTTGACCGCGTTGATCTTGCGGGTGAAGCTGTCGGGGGCATCGACGTCGTCGTAGAGCGGGTTCCACCAGTAGACGTCCATGCCGGACTCGATGCAGCGCTCGGTGACGTCGGGCGCCACCGAGGTGGACAGGATGGCCTTGATCCGGGGACCGTGCTGGTTGACGAGCTTGATGAGCTCGTCGTTGTAGCGGCGCTCGTTCTCGCCGACCTTGGGGTCGAGGTCCTGGTTGCGGAAGTAGGCGTCCGGGGCGCGCCGCGCCAGCTTGGTGTCGCCGAACCAGCGCACGATGCGGTCGGGATGGGGGTCGACGCTGACGACGTAGTCGGGGATGACGCCGTTGCGCAGGAGGAAGCCCAGGGCGCCGTCGCAGGCGACGATGGTCAGGCCCTCGTGGCCGACCCGCTTGAGGGTCTCGATCGGCTTGGCCCGGTGGAGGCTGGGGCCGGCCGAGACGACCAGAGCGGGGGCGCCGGGGTCCCGGTCGACGAGGTCCTTGACGCTCTTCTTGACGAAAGGCTTGTTCGCCAGGGCGTGCTTGAGGCCGATCTCGGCGGTCTTGGTGAAAGTGGCCTTGGCGATCAGCGCCAGCTGATCCTGCGAGAGTTCCTTCATCGGAGGACTACTTCTTGGGCGCGGAGGTGTCTTCCCAGACGAACGCTCCCTTGGGCTTGAGGACGAAGGCGATGCTGCCGCCGAGCTTCTCCATGGCGCGCTTCTCGAACTCGGACCGCAGGTCGTCGGCCTTGGTGTTGGCCGCCTGGGTCTCCGGGGTCGTTTTCAGCTCGGGCGCCTTGTAATTGCCTTTCAGGAACTCAGACATCGTGAAACCTCCGTCGAGAATTGTGGAGTCATTATACCTTATTTATCCGGCCTCCGCCCGACGGTGGCGAGGGCGGAGACGCGGTCGAAATCGGGGCGGCTGAAGCTCCGGATGGCCGTTTCGTATCCTGAGGCGGGCTCGGGGCCGGGAACGGCGCTCCGGCGCAGGGCTTCGGCCAGCTCGACGCGGGCCTCGGGCGCCCGGCCGAGGCGGGCCAGGGCCTCCGCGCGCAGGCGCCGCGCGCTGAGGAAGCCCGGCTCGAGCTCGACGGCGCGGGCGGCCAGGCCCTCGGCGCGGTCCCACAGGCCGAGCGCGCCGGCGATCTGCGCCCGGCGCCAGGGATAGACCGCGTTGAAGGGGGCGAGGCTTTGCGCCGCGGCCCAGTGCGTCTCGGCCTCGCCGGCCCGGCCCGCCGACATCGCCGCGTAAGCCAGGTCCTCGCGGGGACCCGGGTCGGACGGGAAGACCGCGGCGGCGCGGGCGGGGGAGGACGCGGCGAAGGTCCGGGGCATCCAGGAGACCGCGGCGAGTGCCGCGCCGGCGAGGATCGCGAGGGCGGGCCAGGGACGCCCCTTCGCGGCGACCGGCGGGGCGGCGAGCGCAAGGGCGCACAGCCAGAGCGCGGCCAGAGCCGGGATATGGAGCATGTTGTCGATGGCGAGCTGGGCCGTCATCGCCGCGGCGGCCGCGGCGGCCGCCTCCCGGACGGGCTCCTCGCCCGAGCGTTTCAGGAGCGCCCGCAGCGCCGCCCCGGCGCCGAGCAGCCACAGCGCCAGGCCCGCCCAGCCGGTCTCCGCCGCGGCCTGCAGCGGTTCGCTATGAGCGTGATCGGAGTTCATCCCCCAGCGGGCGGCGCCGTCGGCGAACTCCACGGGACGGCGGCGGAAGCCGGCGCCGAAGCTCCCCGGGCCCGTGCCGAGCCAAGGCGCGTCGGCCGCGATCCCGGCGGCGGCGCGCCACAGCCCGGGGCGGACCTCGGCGTGCAGGCGGTAGCGCTTCAAGAGGATTTCCTGGATGGACGCGGGCAGGAAGCCCCCGGCGAACGCTCCGGCGAACAGCGCCGCGGCGACGGCGATCACGGCGGCGGCGCGTGCGCCGAAGCGGCGGACGGCCCACACGGAGGAGGCGGCTCCCAGGCCGAGCCACGCCCCGCGCGAGCGCGCGAGAAAAAGGCAGATGACCGCCAGCGCGAACAGGGCCGCGGCGGCCTTCGCGTCAGTTCCTCTCGCCCCACGCGGGTGCAGGATCCATGCCGCGGCTGCGGCGGCCGCGGCGGACAGGGCGAAGGCCGTGTAGTTGTAGTAGGGCGGCATAAGCCCCGTCATCTCGTTTCGGAAATGGTGACGGCCGCCGGTGACGAGCGCGGCGACGGCCAGCGCGGCGGCGACGAGGAGGAAGGAGCGCAGCCAGCCCTCGCGCTCCTTCGGCTTCCACGCGGCGGCCAGAGACGCGCAAGCGAGGACCACGGACCAGCGCGCGAGCGCGGGAAGGCCCGCGAGGGGCTGGGCGCTCGCGGCGGTCGAGAGCGCGGCCCATCCGAGCCAGGGAAGCCACGCGGCGGCGGGGCCGAGCGCGGGACGCTCGAGCCAGACCGCGGCCCACGCGGCCGCGCCGGCGAGGGCGAACAGGCGCGGGTCGCGCAGGCCGCCGAGCGCCAGGCTGAAAACGATGAGGCGGACCGTCCATGTCGGGCGCCCGTCGAGCATGGACGACATTCTATCAGACTCGGAAGACATGACTATCCTCAAGGATAGCTGGAGCTGGAATAGGTCAGCGCCGGTCGGGCTTCGGCGCGGGGGCGAGCTTGGGCTTGGGCTCGGGGCGCGGGGAGTCGCGCACGCCCTGCTTCTTGAGCCAGTACTCCATCTTCGGCACCTGCCAGCTGTAGTCGACGGGGCCGCCGCCGGCCTGCTTGAGGGGGAGGATATTCTCGCCGAGCCAGGACAGCTCGGCGGCGTCGGGCTTCAGGGCGTCGAGGACGCGGGGGCGCAGGACGGCCGCGCCCCAGTCGGGGAACCACGGCGTGCCGGCCTCGGGCAGGCATTCCGCGTAAGGGATCAGCCGGCCGTCGGGGGACTCGCGGAACGCGCGCCTCGGGTTCCAGCGGTCGTAGGGCGAGACCGTCGCGGCGGAGTCCAGCGACGGGTCGTCGAGGAGCGTCTGCACCCCCGTGTCGATCAGCGTCGTGTTGACCGCTCCGGTGTTCGCGAACAGGAGCACGAGCAGCTCGAGCTCGCCCTTCTCCGCCTTCAGGTCCTCGACGACCTGGCGGTAGCCGGCCAGCACCCGCGCCGTCTCCGTCGGGCGAGGGCCTTCCTCGGGCGCGTGCGGGGGATCGAGGATGATGGCGCCCAACTGCACGGCGATGCGGCGCACGGGGTCGGACGCCGTCTGCGCGTACAACCGGCGGGCATGGTCGGAGCCTTTCGCCGCGAGCAGCGGATAGGCCGCGAGCGGGCGGCCGAGGACCTCGGCCTCGTTGCCGGGGAAGTCGATGCTGTCGTCGGGGTCGACCAGGAGCGCGCAGATCACGCGGCTTTCACCTCCAGCGTCTCGACGGCGTCGAGCGCGGCGGCGACGGTGGCGTCCCACGAGTGGCGCTCGACGGTGCGCACGCCCTCGGCGATCAGGCGCAGGGACAGGCCCGGCGTCGTGTTCAAGGTGATGATGTGCTCGGCCAGGGCCGCGGCGTCTCCGGGCGGGAAGAGCAGGCCGTTCTCGCCGTCGCGGATGAACTCGGGCAGCGCGCCCGCCCGCACGCCGAGCACCGGGCAGCCCTCGGACAGCGCGTGCAGCGCGAGCGAGGGGAAGCCCTGGCGGCCCGTCGGTTCCACGAACGCTTTCGCGGCGCGGAAGTACTCCATCTTCTTCGGGTGGGGCAGTTCGCCGAGGAACGTGACGCGGTCGCCGAGCATCAGCGCCTGGGCCTTGTCCTTCAGCGCGGGCAGGGCCGGGCCGTCGCCGATCACGGTGACGTGGACGTCCATGCGCAGGCGCGCGACGCCGGAGAGCACGGTCTCGAAGCCGGGCAGCGACGCGTCGTCGACGACGCCCGCGGTGACCACGTTGAAGCCGCGCGCGCGCGAGGAGCGCACCGTCACGAGCGCGATCTGCTGGGCGAAGATCTGGTCGTACGCGTAGGGGATGACGCGCATGCGGCTCTCCGGCACGCCCCAGCCCGCGGCGACGCCGGCCATGTGGCGGCTCGGCAGCAGCAGCAGGTTCGCGGCCGTCGCCAGGCGCTTGACCTCGGCGAGGGACTCCGCCGAGGCGCCGGCGTAGGACTCGATGAGGCGCAGGACGGTCGGCTTGTCCGCGGCCTTCGCCGCGATCAGCGCCGCCGGCTGGAGGCTGTTGATGATGACGGCGTCGCTGTCGAGCGCGAAGCCCCGCGAGGCGAGCAGCTCGGCGGCCGCCCTGCTCGGCCCGTTCGGGACCATCTGCATCGAGGCGGAATGGCCGCGCGCGGGCGCGCGTTTGACGATCTCCCGGCAGAAGGCGTCCTCGCCGTTGGGGGAGGTCGGGTCGGGGATCAGGAGCAGCCGCACCCGTCAGCTCCGCACGGCCGCGGCCGTGGAGGCGCGCAGGATCGTCGAGGGCAGCTGGCCCATCGAGTGCTCGAAGCGCTGGGCCGGGCGTCCCGCGTTGAACGGGATGTGGAGCGTCTTGCGCACGTCGCGCTCGACCTGGTCGCGCAAGGTCACGAGCTTGGCCGCGCTCAGGTGATCGGTGTACACGTATGCCTTGTAGCCCCCGTCCGGGTCGCCCTTGTAGTAGTCGGCCACCTGCGTGTAGTCCACCTCGTAGCCGTACAGGCGGTCGCCGGTCTCGGGATAGGTGTAGACCCAGACGTTCTTCATCGTCGGGTGCTGGACCGCGCGGTCGTAGTAGGGCGTGCCGGGGTAGGTCGTGATGATGGTGACGTCGAAATCGTCGGGCTTGGCCTCGAGCAGCCAGTCGCGCGTCTCGAGGATGGTCTGCTCGGACTCGCCGGGGTGGCCGATCGACATCAGGGCCTTCACCTTCAGGCCGTGGCGCTTGGCGATCGCCACGCAGCGCGTGTTCTCGTCGCGGGTCGCGCGCTTGTTGATGTTCTGCAGGATGCGCGGCGAGCCGGACTCGAAGCCGGTCAGGATCCAGCGGAAGCCGGCGCGGTACATCGCCTCGGCCTGCTCGTCGTTGAAGAGCTGCGACTTGATGAAGCCGCGCAGGCGCCACTCGACCCCCCGCCGCTTCTGTTCCGCGGCGATCGCGTTCATCAGCTCGACCATCTTCGGGTTGACGTTGAGCTCGTCGTCGTAGAGCATGAAGCCCTTCGTCCCGTAGGTGTCGGCGAGGTGCGCGATCTCCTTGACCACGTTCTCGGTGCTGCGCGTGCGCACGCGGCGCAGCATCGGCGACTCGCGGCCGCCGCAGAAGCCGCAGGCGAACGGGCAGCCGAGCTGGGCGATCAGGCTCATCGCGGGCACGTTGTCGATCGAATAATGGTAGCTGCTCGCGTCCACCAAGTGGCGGGCCGGGAAAGGCAGCTCGTTGAGCATCTGGTTCGTGAGGAACAGAGGGGTCTTGGGATCGTCGCCGTCGACGACCTTCGGCGCGTCCTTCTTGATCGCCTCGAAGACGGCTTCCTCGCCGTCGCCGGGGACCAGGACGTCGTAGGTCGCGAGCATCTTCTCCAGCGCCTTGGCGGCGCGGCCGGGGGCCTTGCGGGCGAGCTCTCCTTTATATGCCGCGTTGATGAGGGTGATGTGGGGGCCGCCGAGGATGATCTTGGCCCCGGGCAGGGCGGCGCGCAGGGCCTGGGTGACGCGGAAGGCGGCCGGCATCTGCGGCGTCGTGGAGGTCAGGCCGAAGACCTCGGCCTTGCTCGTCTTGGCGTGGAGGCGGATGACCTCCTCGTAGTTCTCGATGCCCGACAGGTCGAGCATCTCGACTTCATGGCCCGCCGTCTCCAGAGCCGCGGCCACCCGCAGGATGCCCAAAGTCATGAAGACCCGCTCGTCGAGCAGGAAGATGGAGGGGGGGGTGATCAGGCAGATGCGCATCGGACTCATTGTAACAGGGGCGTCCTGGGGCGTCAATGTCGGTCCGGTTACGTCTATTGGGGTTCTCAAACGGCGACAGACTTACCGGTATTTTCACTTTTCAGAACCAAAAGTGAAAATACCGGTAAGTCTGTCGCCGATCTCAGTCTCCGAAGTGCTTCTTGGCGCATTCAGGGCACACGCCGTGTGAGAACTGGGCGGTCGTCTTGTCCGACACGAAGTCCTCGAGGTTCTGATAGGCGCCGCGCTCGTCGCGGATGCGGCGGCAGTAGGCGCACATGGGCAGGATGCCTTCGAGGGTCCGCACGCGCTCGGTCAGCTGGACGATGCGCTCCGCGACGCGCAGGCGTATGCGCAGGGCGTCGACGTCGAGGGGCTTGGTCAGGAAGTCGTCGACCCCCTCCTCCATGGCCTTGGCGTAGTGTCCCGCCCCGAGCATCTTGCCCGTGAGCAGGATGAAGTACACGTAGGGCGCGTCCTTGCGCGAACGCACGCGCCGGCACAGCTCCAGGCCGTCGATGTCGGGCATGACCCAGTCGCTGACGACGATGCGCGCGCCGGTCCGGCCGAGGGCGTCCCAGGCCGAGGCGCCGTTGACCGTCTCGATGACCTCGTAGCCGAGCTTCATCAGGGAGCCCTGGAGCAGGGCCCGGTTGGTGCGGTCGTCTTCCGCGATGAGGACCTTCATGCCCTGGATTTTAGCAAAAGCAGGAACTCATGGTTGCCCTTCGGTCCCACCACCGGGGATTCGAGCATCCCCGCCTCGACGAGCCCGAGGCTCGCGGCGGCGGCGCGGATCTTGTCCACGGCCCGCAGCCGGACGGCCGGGTCGCGCACGACGCCCTTGGGGGCGAGCTTCGGGCCGACCTCGAACTGGGGCTTCACGAGGACGACGAGCTCGAAGGGGGCGGCGAGGCAGGGGATGAGGAAGGGCAGGACCTGGGCCGAGGAGATGAACGAGACGTCCATCACGGCGAGGTCGGGCTTCGGGGAGAACCATTCGGGCTGGAGAAGACGGGCGTGGGTCTGTTCGCGGCTCACCACGCGCGGGTCCGCCTTCAAACGGCTGTCGAGTTGGGCGGTGCCGACGTCGATGGAATACACCTTCGAGGCCCCGGCCTGGAGCAGACAATCCGTGAAGCCTCCGGTGGAGGCGCCGACGTCGATGCAGACGCGGCCTTCGGCCGCGACGGAGAACTCGTCGAGGGCGGCCTTGAGCTTCAGCCCTCCACGGGACACGTAGGGGCAGGGATCGGCTTTCAGACTGAGAACGGCGTCCGGGCCGATCATTTCGCCGGCTTTGCCGGCGGAACGGCCGTCGACTAAAATCAAACCGGCCATGACCGCCGCCTGGGCCTTTGTCCGGGACTCGAATAAGCCCCTTGAGACGAGCAGTAAGTCCAACCGTTCGCGTTTGGCCATGACTTGTTCTCGTATGATAGTATAAGCCCCCAATGAAGCGCTTCCTCGTGCTTGCCGTGGCCTTGGCGTGCTTCGCGATGCGTTCCGCCGCCGCGGGGCCGGTCTTCACCGGCGATTGGGCCACCACCTACGGCGACATGACCTTGACCGAGTCGTCGTCGGCCGTCACCGGCACCTACATCATGGAAAGCGCGGTGTGCGCGCTCGACGGCAAGCGCGGCAAGGACGGGACCTTGACCTTCGTCTACCGCGAGCCCGAGGCGTCCGGCGAGGGCCGCTTCCGGCTGTCCGCCGACGGGCGGTCGTTCGAGGGCGAGTGGCGCGCGCGGGGCTCGGAGAAATACATTCCCTGGCTCGGCCGCAGGCGCCAGTCCCCCGAGGCCGCGTCCGGCTTCGCCGGCCTGTGGGAGACCAACTTCGGCCGCCTGCGCCTGACGGTCTCCGGCGGCGCGGTCACCGGCTACTACTCCTTCGCCGACGGCGCGGTCTCGGGCCGCGTCGAGGGCGACCTGCTCAGGTTCCGCTACAAGGACCAGAAGGAAGGCGACGGCGAGTTCCGCCTCGCCCAGGACGGCCGCGCCCTGCGCGGGCGCTGGCGCGCCGACGGCGACAAGGAGTGGCGCGACTGGACCGGCCTGCGCGTCGAGCCCGTCGCGGGCCGCAAATGGCTGGTCGTCCTCGAGTCGCGCTGGGAGTCGAGCCTCGCGGAGCCCGAGTACACCTACGGCGAGATGCTCAAGATCTTCTTCGCGCGCACGCCGAGCGTCCAGGTCCGCCAGCGCTTCTACACCGACCGCTCGAGCCTGCTCAAGTGGATGCGCGAGGCCTCCCTGCTGGCGGAGCCCGTCGTGCTCTACTTCTCGGGCCACGGCACGGCGGAGGGCCTCGAGACGGAGACGGGCCCCGCGACCGCGGCCGTCCTCGCCGATCCTCTCAAGGCCGGCGGAAACGTCTCGCTCGTCCATTTCGGCTCCTGCGACGTGATGAAGGGCAAGGTCCCCGCGGAGCTGCAGCGCCTCGCCGGCTCCGCCGCGCGCTTCCCGGTCTCGGGTTTCGCCCAGCCGGTGGATTGGGCGGCGAGCGCCGTCACGGACTTCATGTACCTCGACCTGATCCTGTCCCGCGACATGGAGCCCGCGAAGGCCGCCGCCGAGCTCAAGCGCCTGATGCCTTTCACCGCGCGCGAGAGCTCCGCGACGGCCTACGACGGGGTCAGCTTCCGCCTCCTGCCCGCGCCGGGGGCCGCGCTGTGACGACGCGCTTCCTCGATTGCCGCGGCACGGCCGCCCGCTACTTCGACTGGGTGACGCGCGAGGTCGCGGCCATGCGCAAGAAGCCGCACCTGGCCACCGTCCTGTTCCGTCCGAAGCAGAATCCCGCGTCGCTGCAGTACCGCGACCTGATGCTGCGCGACGCCGCGCGCCTGGGCATCCCCGTCGACGGCCACGAGGCCGAGGACGAGGAGTCCCTGCTGGCGCTCGTGCGCCGCCTCAACGCCGACCGGGCCGCGTCGGGGCTGATGCTCCTGTATCCGCTCCACTGCGCGCTCAAGGACGAGGACGTGATGGACCTCGTCTCGCCGGCCAAGGACGTCGAGGGCCTCAACTCCACGAACCTCGGCTACCTGATCAAGTACAAGCGCTTCCTCGACGAGGCGCGCGGCATCAAGTGCGTGGTGCCCGCGACCGCCAAGGCCGTCGTGAAGATCCTCCAGGCCTACCCCGAGATCCCGATCGAGGGCGCTTTCGCCGTCGTGGTCAACAACTCGATGCGCGTGGGCAAGCCTCTGGGCCTGATGCTCGAGAACCTCGGGGCGACCGTCGTGAAGTGCTACGACAAGACGCCGCGCGCGGTCCTCGAGGAGCAGGCGCGCCGCGCCGACATCCTCGTCACCGCCGTGCCGGACCCGTCCTTCAAGCTCGACCCGTCGTGGGTCAAGAAGGGCGCGGCCGTCGTCGACGTCTCCTATCAGGGCAACGTCGACGCGAAGGCCCTCGACGGCGTCGCCTCCTTCCTCACCGCGCCCGACAACCGCATCGGCGCGATGACGCGGGCGATGACCTTCGTCAACCTCGTCTACTGCGCCAAGAACACCCCCGCGCGCGGCTCCCGTGTCTCCGCTCTGGGCTGACCTCGGCCTCGTCTACTGCGCCGCCGTTTGGGGGGCGACGTTCTATATGGTTAAGGACGCCCTCGCGGGCGTCGATCCGGTGGCCATGGTATGCCATCGTTTTTTGTTGTCGGCGCTTCTTCTAGCTCCGTGGGCGCTCGTCCGCCCGGGAAGAGGCCGTCACTTGAAAGAGTCCCTGATCCTCGCCGTTTTGTTGTTTTTGCTGTATACGACGCAGACCATAGGATTGGGTTTTACGTCTGCGTCGAACTCGGGGTTCATCACTGGTTTGTTCGTCATCTTCGTCCCGATGTTCTTGTTGTTTTTCTTCCGCAAGTCCCCGACCGCCGTTCAATGGGTGTCGTCCGTTCTCGCTTTGTTGGGGTTGTGGATGCTGACCGGGGGCATCTCTTCCGTCAATTTCGGCGACGTCATCACCTTGGTCGCCGCCGCCACCTACGCCGGCCACCTCCTCGCCACCGACCAGTACGTCCGCGCCGACGCCGACGCCGTCGTCCTCGCCTTCCATCAATTCTGGATGACCGGCCTGATGGCCCTCGCCTACTGCCTGCTCTCGGGCCGTTCCCTCGCCGTGCGCGGCGACAGCGCCGCCGGCACCATCGCCTTCCTCGCCGTCGTGCCGACCTTGTCCGCCTTCTTCATCCAGATGTGGGCGCAGAAGGTCACCGCGCCGATCAAGGTCAGCCTGATCTTCTCGCTCGAGCCGGTGTTCGGGGCGGCCTTCGCCTGGACGCTCGGCGGCGAGGCCTTCGTCCCCGCGCGCGCGGCCGGCGGCGGCCTGATCGTCGCGGCGATGATGGCGGGGGAGCTCTCCAAGCTCGACCTGCTGAGGGGAAGGAAGAAAGAGATCCTGCCGACCTGAGCCCGCGCCGGCGCGGGCTCGACGAACTGTTTCCGGAAACAGTTCCCGTCTACTTCTTGGGCGGCCCGAAGGCGTTCAGGAAGAAGGTGAACTTCTCGAGGTCGTAGCTTTGCCCCGACTCGAGCTCGGCCGTGTTCTGCGACTGGATCAAGGTCCCGTTCTCGTCGAGGACGTAGAGGTGGGGGAAGCCGGCGGGAGCGGGGTAGCCCTGAAGGGCGGCGGGCGCCGGGCCGCCGGCCTCCACGCTGACCTTGACCACGACGAAGTTCTCGTCGCGCAGAGCGGCGAGCTCGGGGTGGTCCTCGAAGAAGCGGTCCATGATCCTGCACCACGAGCACCAGTTCCCGCCGGCCTCGATCAGCACGCGCTTGCGCCCGGCCCGGGCCTGCGCGAGGGCGTTCTTGACGTCGGCGGCGGCGTCGCGGGAGGCGTCGTAGCCGCCCTTGCCCCCGGCGTTCCCGCACGCGGCGAGCGCGAGCCCGGCGATCAGCGCGATCCGTTTCATATTCATAGTCCCAGCGCCCCCAGCCGTTTCTTCAGGTCCTTCGCGCCGCGGTAGCGGATCGCGTGCAGTCCGGCCTTGCGGGCGCCCGCGCAGTTCTCCTCGAGGTCGTCGATGAAGACGGTCTCCTCCGGCGCGGTGCCCGACAGCTTGAGCGCGGCCTCGTAGATCTCGAGCTGCGGCTTGCGCAGCTTGAGCTCGTGCGACAGGATGGCGCCCTTGACGATGGCCGGGAACGCGTAGCGCGAGCGGATGTGCTCGATGTGCAGGGCGTTGGTGTTGGAGAGGAGATAGGTCGGCATCCGGACGGAGAGGTTCTTCAGGATCGCGAAGGAGCCGCGGTCGAGCGTGAAGTGGTCGCACCACAAGGTCTTGAACCGGACGAAGTCGCCCTTGTAGCCGAGCTCGCGGACGAACAGGGCGTGGATCTCCTCGCCCGTGACCTCGCCGCGCTCGATGCGGTCGACGATGCGCCCCTTCCAGACGAGGCGCGCGACCTTGACCGGGTGACGGCCGACGGCCCAGGCGAACTTGCGCAGGATGCGCTTGTTGGAGAAGCGCAGGAGCACGTTGCCGATATCGAAGAAGACGGCCTTGATCGCCATGGGTCCGAGATTATAGCGCTTCGCGCTCAGTGCTTCCCTTTGACGAAGGGCATGACGACCTCGATGCCGATGAGGATGATGACGATCCACTCGAGGAACTCGAGGCGCGCCGAGGAGAGCGCGGACTCCATCTTGTCGTAGATGCTCTCCAGGGTCTTGAGCTTGCGCTGGATGCTCTTGTCCCAGGCGTTGAGGTGGTAGCGGCGGGCGGCCTGCTGGTAGAGGCGCGCGAGATACTGGTCGCCGAGCAGCTTGATGGCGTTGTTGATGTTCTCGAAGAGGACCGCGCTCTCCACCTGGAGCTGGCCGATCTCGCGGAGCTTGTCGTCGGCCTTCGTGAACAGGCTGAAGGGGCCCTTCGGGCTGTGGGTGAGCGCGTCGTAGTAGCTCTCGAGCGCCGTGTCGAGCTGGTGGTCGAGGTGGCGCAGCTCGAGGAGCTGCACCGTCGCGAACTCGAGCACCGCGCGCGTGTCGTCGGCCGTGGTGGCGAAGACGATCGCCGCGACCCAGTCCACGAGCGTCAGGTCCTCGGAGCCGTAGGAGACCTGGACGGAGAGCGCGTCGACGACCTCCTGCTCGGAGCGCAGGTCGACGTCGGCGCGCAGGATCTGCGCGACCGAGGTCGGGGCCTCCGCGAGCAGGCGCGCGTGGGCGCCGTGGTCGTCGAAGGCCCGGATCTGGAAGACGACGTAGTCCTCGTAGAACGCGGAGATCTGCGGCCGGCTCACGGACGGGTGGATGGTCTTGATCAGCTCCTCGACGAGGCGCCGGCTGTCCTTGAGCAGCGGCTCGTTGTCGTAGAGGAGCTCGGAGAGGCGGGCGAGGTCGGAGAAGGGCCCGGCGAGCGGGATCTGGTAGGTCACGCTGATCGCGCCGAAGTCGAAGACCACGGTCTCGACGGCCGGCAAGGTCCGCCACTCGCCGATCTCCTGGATGCCGGTCGTCTGCGTCACGCGCAGCGGATAGGGCTGGAACTCGAAATACTTGGGCGCGCGGCGCTGGTGGCGGATAGGCGCGCGCTCGGTCGAGGCGGTGACGCTCTTCTCGGCGGCGTCGAGGCCGATGGACAGCCCCACGTCGTAGGCGAACTGGACGTAGGCGACGCCGTCCTTGATCACGGGGTTGTAGCTCTTATGGACGGGCTTCATGAGGGCCTCAGGGGGAAGTCGGCGGGTACGGGCGCCTCGAAGGAGAGCGGGCGGCCGTCGCCGGGATGCTTGAACGACAGGCGCCAGGCGTGCAGGAGCTGGCGGTCGGCGCCGAGGGCGTCGAGGTCGGCGCGGGACACCTCCTTGCGCACCGCCTTCATGTACACCTCGCCGTCGCCGCAGTACAGCTTGTCGCCGACGAGCGGGTGGCCGAGGTGGGCGAGATGGGCGCGGATCTGATGGAGGCGTCCGGTGCGGGGCAGCGCCGAGACGAGCGACAGGCGTCCGTCCGTGGCCAGGCGGCGGAACTCGGTGACCGCGCTCTGCCCGCCGGCGCCGCCCACCGCGCGGCGCACCCGGATGGACTTGCCCTCCGCGCCTAACGGCGCGTCGACGACCTTCGAGGCCCACTCCACGGCTCCGAACACCACCGCGAGGTATTCCTTTTGGACGCCGCGTCCGACGAACTGCTCGTACAGGCTCCGCGCCGCGTCCACGTCGAGGGCCAGGACCATGGCGCCGCTGGTCTCCCGGTCGAGACGGTGGGCGAGGTACACCTTCCGGCCGAGCTGCTTGGCGAGCAGATGGGTCACGGTGTTGTGGAGGACCTTGTCGGTGGGATGGCTGAGCGTGCCGCCGGGCTTGGAGATGACCGCGATCCGTTCGTCCTGATAAAGGAGGGGCATGGTCTCGTGCGGGACCGGGGGCTCGGCCACGCGCCGGTAGCGGATGAGGACGGTCTCGCCTTCGCCGACGCGGGCCGCCGCCTTCACCGGGCGGGACGTCCGGGTGACGAGGCCGTCGTCGATGAGCTTCTGCACGGCGACGCGGGAGTATTTCTTGCCCAGGCGCGCGGCCAGGAAGGTGTCCAGGCGCAGGCCCTCGTGCTCCTTGAGGGCGCGGAAAGGAACCTCGATCCAGTCGGCCGCCGGGGTCGTCGCGTCGGACATGTCGACTCCCAGTATAACACCTGCCCAGGAGGGCGACAAGGCGGGAAAGCGTATGCTCCATAATGACTTTTTGTATACTGCACGCCATGAAGTGCCCGAATTGCGGCGTCGAGGCGCCGGCCGGCGCGACGGATTGCCCGGCCTGCGGGGTGATCTTCGCCAAGTTCAAGAAGAAGCTCGAGAGCCTGCCGGTCCCGGAGCCCGCGAGGTTCGATCCCTGGGTGGGGCGGGCGATCGCGGCCGCGATCGTGGCGATCTGGATGATCGCCTTCGGCCTCTACTACCGGCGCGCCGTCTCCGAGATGCCGGTGCGCAATCCCGCCGGGCCCGCCGGCCGCCGGTGAAATGGTATAATCCTCGTCGAGGATAGCCCTCTCCCGCCTCCCGATGCGCACGAAAACCCTCAAGAAGAACAAGGTCCACGTCGTCACGCTCGGCTGCTCGAAGAATCTTTACGATTCCGAGGTGCTGATGGGGCAGCTGCGCGCCGGCAAGTTCGAGGTCGAGCACGAGACCGGCTGCGACGACGCCTCCATCGTCGTGATCAACACCTGCGGCTTCATCGACAACGCCAAGCAGGAGTCCATCGACGCCATCCTCGACTACGCGGCGGCCAAGAAGCAGGGGAAGCTCGACAAGCTCTTCGTCACCGGGTGCCTGTCGGAGCGGTACAAAGAGGACCTGGAGAAGGACATCCCCGAGGTGGACGCGTACTTCGGGACGCGCGACCTGCCCCGGCTGCTGAAGGCCCTCAACGCCGATTATAAGCATGAGCTCGTGGGCGAGCGGATGCTCACGACGCCGCGGCATTACGCGTACTTCAAGATCTCCGAGGGCTGCGACCGGCCTTGCTCGTTCTGCGCCATTCCTTTGATGAGAGGAAAGCACGTTTCCACGCCCATCGAGGATCTCGTGGCGGAGGCCAAACGCCTCGCGGCCGCGGGCACGAGAGAGCTTTTACTCATCGCTCAGGACTCGACTTACTACGGTCTCGATCTTTACGGCAAACGGCGTCTGGCGGACCTCTTACGAGCCCTTTCCGACGTCCCCGGCATAGGTTGGATCCGGCTGCACTACGCCTTCCCCGCGGGGTTCCCGATGGACGTGTTGGATGTCATGAGGGAACGGGATAATATCTGCAAATATCTCGACATGCCTCTTCAGCACATCACCGACCGGATGCTGACCTCCATGCGCCGCGGGACCACCAAGGCCAAGACGGAAGAGCTGGTGGCGACGATCCGCGGGAAGGTGCCCGGCATCGCGCTGCGCACGACCTTGATCGCGGGCTACCCGGGCGAGACGATCGACGATCATGAGGAAACGCTCGAGTGGGTCCAGAAAACGAAGTTCGATCGCCTCGGCGTGTTCCAGTACTCCCACGAGGAGAACACGCATGCCTACGCCCTCTCCGATGACCTCCCCGCGAGCGAGAAGAAGCGCCGCGCCGAGGGGATCATGGCCGTCCAGCAGCCGATCTCGCTGGCAATCAACGCCTCGCGCATCGGCAAGGTCGTGAAAGTACTGATCGACCGCAAGGAAGGCAAGCACTTCATCGGGCGCACCGAGCAGGACTCGCCCGAGGTGGACAACGAGGTGCTCATTCCTGCCGCGGCGCATTACCTGCGCGTCGGGGACTTCGCCGACATCAAGATCACGGGCGCCGAGGAGTATGATCTTGTCGGTGAACCAGTTTAGGGCTTGACAGAATCGCGCGCCTGGTATATAATACTGACAGTCACAGTGTGACCAACAGTCATGACAGTCCTCGAACGAAAAGAAAGGGAGTTCCAGCAGCGGGAGGAGGCGATCCTCGCCGCGGCGTTGTCTTTGTTCAACCGCGACGACTGGCAGACGGTGACGATCGACCAGATCGCGGCCAAGGCCGAGATCGGCAAGGGCACGATCTATAAGCACTTCGAGAGCAAGGACCAGATCTACGCGAAGCTGGTCGTGAATTTCCACCGGAACATCCTGCGCGAGCTCGGCAAGATCGATCTGAGCCAGGCGCCGTTGAAGGTGATCGGCGAGACCTTGGACGTTTTTTGGCGCTCGCACGGGCTCTCTCCGGAGCACAAGCGCCTCGTGCGCTACTGCGAGCGCGAGGATTTCAAGCGCCTCGTCGGCGACAAGCTGAGCCAGGAGCTCGACGCGCTCGACAACGAGTTGAACTCGATCATCATCCCCGTCGTCGAGCGCGGCATCAAGGAAGGCGCGCTCATCGACCGGCCGGTCGAGCATCTGATGCTCAGCCTGCACGCGTCGATGGTCGGTCTCGTCGAGATGGACGGGGTCGAGTGCGTCCAGACGGACCTCACGGCCGAGCAGAAGTATCAAGTGATCAAAGAGTTCGCGCTGCGCGGAATTTCAAAGCGTTAGGAGAGATATGATTTTTTTTGCCCCGGTGGTGACTGGTGGTCACAAATGGAATGTTGGTCACAATTTCGCGCTCGCGGCGGCGGGGGTTCTTCTCGGTGCCTCAACCGCCGTGGGCGCCCCGTTGTCGGTAGCGGATTATCTCGGCCAGGTCGCCGAGCGCCATGACGGCGTCCGGGCCGCGGCCGAGGGCGAGGCCGGCGCGCGCGAGCGCGCGGCGGAAGGCCTGATCCGCACGGCCCCGACCTTGTTCGTGGAGGGGGAACGCTCCCTCGACGCGTCGCCGAAGAACTTCGTCGGCGCGGAAGGCGAGCGCGTCGAGCGTTCCTCGGTCAAGGCCGGCGTCTCGCAGGTCCTGCCCTTCGGCGCGAACGCCAAGGTCTACTACGCGTTCTCGCGCAACGACCTGAACGGCGCCGATCCGAATTTCGTGAAGCCTCCTTCCTATTATTACGCGAGCCCGACGGCCGAGCTCAGCGTGGACCTGTGGCGCAACGCGCTGGGGCGCGAGACCAAGGCGGGTGTGGCGTCCGCCCGGCATCGCGCGCTGTCCCGCGCGTTCGGCGAGCGCATGAGCCGCCGGAGGATCCTCTCCGAGGCCGAGCAGGCCTATTGGTCGCTCGCCGCCGCGCGGCGCGTGTCGGAGATCGCCCGGCAAAGCTTGGCCCGCGCGGAGAAGCTGCGCGACTGGGCGGCCAAGCGCGCCGCGAGCGCGCTCGCCGACCGCTCCGACCTGCTCGAGGCCGAGGCCGTCGTCCGCCTGCGGGCCCTCGACCTGCGCCAGGCCGAGGACGACCGCCGGGTCGCCGAGCGCGCCTTCGAGGTGGAGCGCGGCGGGACCGGGAACGCGCCCGAGGAATTGGCCGCGCTGGAGGACGACGGCGCCGCGCCGCGCCGGGCGTCGGCGCCGGACGAGGTCGCCGCCGCCGAGCACGAGGCGGGCGCGGCCGCGGCGGACGGCGCCGCGGGCGTCGAGGGCGCGCGGCCCCGCGTCGAGGCGTACGTCGCCGGGGCGCTGACCGGGCGCCGCGCGGGCTCCCGCGACGCGGTCTCGGACTCCGTCGGCCCCGACTCGCCGCGCTGGACGGCCGGGGCGCGCGTGTCGGTGCCGCTCGACCTGTCCGTGCTGCGCGCGGCGCGGACGGGCCACCGCGCCGAGGCCGCCGCGGCCGGACGCCGCGCCCGGCGCGCCGCGTACGAGTCGGCGGCGAACTGGAAGGACCTGACGGACCGTCTCGAGGACGCGCGCCGCCGCGTGGTCCTCGCGGGAGAGATCGAGAAGGCCCAGCTCGAGCGCGTCGAGACCGAGCGCCGCCGTCACGGCGAGGGCCGCACCACGACGTTCTTCGTGCTCCAGGCGGAGCAGGACTGGGCCGCCGCGCGCCGCTCGCTCGTCGGCGCGGAACTGCAGGTGAAGCTGGCGTCGGCGCGGCTCAAGCCGTACTCCGAGGAGAATTGACATGGACCTTCCCGAACTGTCGGTCAAGCAGCCCGTCTTCGTGACGAGCATCGTGATCCTGATGCTGGCGGCCGGAGGCCTGCTCATGACGCGCCTCGGCGTCGACCTGTACCCCGACGTCGCCTTCCCCACGATCACCGCGACGGTCGAGTATCCCGGCGCCGGCCCCGACGAGGTGGAGACCCAGATCCTCAAGCCGCTCGAGGACGAGGTCGCCGCGATCGCGGGTCTCAAGAAGCTGCGCGCCACGGCCAAGGAGGGCGTCGGCACGATCGTCGCCGAGTTCACTCTCGAGACCGACCCGAAGTACGCCGAGCAGCAGGTGCGCGTGCGCGTCGACCTCGCCCGGCGCAAGCTGCCGGACGACGCGAAGGAGCCCGTGATCCGCCGCTTCGACCCCAGCGACACGGCCCAGCTCGCGATCGCGGTTTCGGCCGACCTGTCTCCCGCCGAGCTGTACGACCTCGCCGACGACGTCGTGCGCCCGGCCCTGCAGCAGGTCCCGCAGGTCGGCCTCGTCGAGGTCGTCGGCGGCCGCAAGCGCGAGATCCGCGTCGACCTCGACCGCGCCGAGCTCGCCCGCCGCGAGCTGTCGGCGGGCGCCGTGTCCGACGCCCTGGCCGCCGCGGGCAAGAACACGCCCGCAGGGCGCGTCACCCGCGGCGCGGGCGACCGCCTGTTCCGGACGATCGGCGACTTCGCGGACGCCCGCGACGTCGAGAGCGTCATCGTGGCCTTCCGCGGCAACGAGACGCCGATCCGCGTCCGCGACCTCGGCAAGGTGGGCGACGGCCTGCAGGACGAGAAGACCCGGGCGTTCTGGAACGGCAAGCCCGCGCTGTACGTCCAGGTCTACCGCCAGTCGGGCTCCAACACCTTGGCCGTCGTCGACGCGGTGAAGGCCCGGCTCGCCAAGCTCCAGGCGGAGCTGGCGGCCCGCCCCGGCGCCCCGACGCTCACCGTCGTCATGGACCGCTCGAAGGCGATCAAGGACAACGTCGACGACGTCAAGGAGACGATCTTCCTCGGCATCATCCTCACCTTCGTCGTGGTGTTCCTGTTCCTGGGCAGCGCCCGCTCGACCTTGATCACCGGCCTCGCGATCCCGACCTCTCTGCTCGGCTCCTTCGTCATGATGTACGTCTTCGGCTTCACCATCAACATGATGACCTTGCTCGCGATGAGCCTGGCCGTCGGCCTGCTCATCGACGACGCGATCGTCGTGCGCGAGAACATCTTCAAGCGCCAGGAGGCGGGCGAGCCCGCGGAGAAGGCGGCCGTCGACGGCACGCGCGAGGTCGCGCTCGCCGTCGTCGCGACGACGGCGGCGGTCATCGCCGTCTTCCTGCCGATCGCCTTCCTTCAGGGCATCGTCGGCCAGTTCTTCAAGCAGTTCGGCCTCACCGTCGTGTTCGCGATGGCGATCTCCCTGTTCGACGCGCTGACCATCGCGCCCATGATGTCGGCGTACTTCGCCGCCGGCGGCTCCGGCCACGGCGCGAAGAAGAAGGCGGGAGCGCTCGACCGCCTGCTCGCCGCCGTGGACCGCGGCCAGACGCGCCTCGAGGAGGCGTATGAATGGTCCCTGCGCCGCTCGATCGGACGGCCGTGGGCGGTGCTTGCCGGCGCGGCCGCGCTGTTCGTCGGAAGCCTCGGCATCGCGGCCCTGGTCCCGAAGACCTTCCTCCCGCCCCAGGACAACGGCCAGTTCTCGGTCTCGCTCGAGCTCGAGCCCGGCGCGAGCCTTGAGGCGACGGCCAAGGCGGCCGCCGTGGTGGACGGCCTCCTGCGCGCCCACCCCGAGGTCAAGACCAGCAAGCTCACGGTCGGCAACGCCGACAACGAGTCCCACAAGGCCGACTTCTACGTCGAGCTCGTGCCCCGCAGGAAGCGGACGATGAACACGACGGCCTTCAAGAACCTGATGCGCGAGGAGCTCAAGCCCTACGCGTCGTGGCGCGCGAGCGTGAAGGACTACGACGACTTCGGCGCGGGCATGCGCCCGTTCAATCTCGTCCTCCTCGGCCAGGACGCCGAGGCCCTGCGCGCCTACTCCGACAAGGTCTACGCCCGCTTCATGAATCACCCCGCCCTGCTCGAGCCGGAGACGAGCGAGAAGCCGGGCAAGCCGGAGGGCCGGACGGCGCTCGACGAGGAGCGCGCGCGGCGCCTGGGGCTGTCCACCTTGCTCGTCGGCCGCGAGCTGCGCGCCCAGATCGAGGGCGAGACGCCCGCGGTGTACCGCAAGGACGGGCGCGAGTACGACGTCAGGGTCCGCTTACAGGAGGATCAGCGCGACATCCAGGCGGATTTCGCCAAGACCCTCGTGCCGAACGTCAACGGGCGGCTCGTGCGCCTGTCCGACGCGGCGCGCGCGGTCTCCGGGCGCTCGCCGGCGGCGGTCAACCGCTCCGACCGGGCGCGCTCGGTGCGCTTGGGGGCCGACGTGGCTCCGGGCGGCTCCGGGCTCGGCGGCGCGATGGCCGAGTTCCGCTCGCTCGCGGCGGGCGAGCTCAAGCCGCCGCCCGGCGTGGCCTACCGCTTCGAGGGCCAGGCGGAGGACTTCGAGGAGCTCATCGTGAACATGGCGCTCGCGGCCGGGCTCGCCGTCTTCTTCATCTTCCTCGCGCTGGCGAGCCTGTACGAGTCGTTCATCACGCCGCTGACGATCATGCTCGTCCTGCCTCTGGCGGCGAGCGGCGGCTTTCTCGCGCTGTGGCTCACGGGGCAGTCGCTCGACATCTACTCGATGATCGGCATGATCCTGCTGCTCGGCATCGCGACGAAGAACTCGATCCTGCTCGTCGACCGCACGAAGCAGCTGACGGCCCGCGGCATGCCCGACATGGAGGCCGCGATCCGGGCCGGACGCGACCGCCTGCGGCCGATCCTGATGACCTCGTTCGCGCTCGTCGCGGGGATGATCCCGGTCGCCGTCGGCCTCAACGAGGCGTCGGCGCAGCGCACGAGCATGGGCGTGACCGCGATCGGCGGGATAGTGAGTTCCACCTTTCTTACCTTGTTCGTCGTGCCCGCGGCCTACGCGCTGTTCGAGCGCTTCCGGGTGTGGTCGCTCGCGCGGGCCCGGCGCATCGGCGGGCTCGACGCGGCGGCCCCGTCCGCGAAGCCCGCGGCCGCCGAAAGAGCTTTGGAAAGCCTCGAGATCTGACGCAAGGAGAATGAAGCCATGAAACTCACCGGACGCACCGTACTCGTCACCGGCGGCTCCGCCGGCATCGGCCGCGCCTTCGCCCTCAAGTTCGTCGAGCTCGGCAACGAGGTCATCGTGACCGGCCGGCGCCGGGCGGCGCTCGACGAGCTGAAGGCGAAGCACCCGAAGCTGCACGTCATCCAGAGCGACGCCGCGGATCCCGCTCAGATCGCGGCGCTCGCGTCCCGGGTGAAGGAGGAATTCCCCAAGCTAGACGTCCTCATGAACAACGCCGGCGTCCTCCTCTACAAGAACCTCAGGGCCCCGGCGGCGGACCTCGCCGGTCTGACCTCGGAGATGGACATCAACGTGGGCGGCGTGATCCGCACGACCTCCGCGTTCATCGGCCTCCTCACGGCCAACAAGGGCGCCGTGATCAACGTCTCCTCCGGGCTCGCCTTCGTTCCTCTGCCGGCCGCGCCGATCTACAGCGCGACCAAGGCCGCGATCCACTCCTACACCCAGTCGCTCCGTTTCCAGCTGGAGGAAGCCGGCGTGGAGGTCGTCGAGATCATGCCGCCGGGGGTCAGGACCGACATGACCGCGGCGATGGCCGACGGCGAGGGCGTCTCCTTGATGACGACCGACGAGCTGGTGAAGCGCTCCTTCGCCGCACTCGAGGCCGGCGAGCTCGAGATCCGGCCCGGACAGGCGAATCAGCTCGCGTTCATGCGCCGGCTCGCCCCGGGCTTCATCAACGGACGGCTCTGGGCGGCGTCCAAAAAATTGGTGCCGGCGAGCGAGGCCTGACCATGAGCTCGAAAACCATGCTCGCCGCCGCGGCCCTCGCCTTGGGGGCCGTCCTGCCTGCCGCCGCGCAGACCCCGGGCTTCGCGCCCGACAAGGCCTGCGTGTCCTGGAAGACGCGCAAGCGCCTCTTCCTCTTCAAGAAGCTCGAGCCGGCCGGCCTTAGCTGCGCCGTCAAGGTCGAGGCCGTGCCGGAGAAGGGCGCCCGCCGCCTGCGCGTCGCCGTGCCCGTCGCCTCCTTCGACAGCGGCGAGCCGGCGCGGGACAAGCACGTGCTCGAGATCCTGAAGGCTTCCGTCCAGCCCGAGCTCGTGTTCCTCTCGAAGCCCTACGGCGCCAAGGAGTGGGCGGACCTGCGCGAGGGCCGCGCGGCCGCGATCGAGGGCGATCTTCGGATCGGCGGCGCGGACTACCCCGTCGCGCTGTCGGCGGCCGTCGGGGACGGCGCCGCGTTCGGCACGGTGAAGACGCGCTTCGACGCGTTCAATATCCCGGCGCCGGCCGTGGCCGGCGGCCTCGTCGCGAAGGTCGCCGACGAGCTCGAGCTGGGCTACCGGATACCGCTCGCGGAGGTGCCGAGATGAACTCGCTCGCCGAGCTTCTGTCGACCTATCACGGGGCGGAGATCGCCGGCGCGCTGTCGGCGGCCTGCTTCGCCGTCGCGTGGCACCTGATCCACCGCGGCCCGCGGCAGTCGAGAATCTGGTGAGAAACGGCGGGCCAGGGGCTTTTTTTAGGAGGCCGGATCAGTCTTCGGCCGCGAACGGCTTCTTCACCAGCTTCCCGCCTTCCTTGGACAGGGCCTCGACCTTCGTCTTCGCGTCTTCGAGCCGCTTCGAGAGGTCCTTGGCGAGCACGACGCCCTTCTCGAACAGCGCGAGGGACTCGTCGAGCCCCTTGTCGCCCGCCTCGAGCTCGCGCACCAGTTCCTCGAGCGACTCCAGCGACTTCTCGAACGTCTCCGCCTTGGATTCCTTGGCCACTAGGACACCTCGCAATCGATCTCGCCTTCCGACAGGCGCACGCTCACCGGATCGCCCTTCTTCACCTGCTTCGGGCTCGTCAAAATCTTTCCTTTGCTCGTCGCGATCGCGTAGCCGCGCGCGAGGACGTTCAGCGGGCTGATCGCGTCGAGCCGTCCCGCGGCGGCGCCGAGGCGCAGGCCCAGAGTCTCCAGCCTCCGCCGCAGCGCCTCCGGGAGGCGCATCGACAGGTCGTCGACGCGCTGCACCCGCTGCTCCCACAGGCGGCGCGGGTCCTTCAGGAACGGGTGCGCGGCCGCGTACAGCAGGCGCCGGCTCAGGGCGTCCAGCGTGTCGGTGAGCTCCAGCGCCATCGCGTCGACGAGCTCCGCGACGCGGTCCATGATCGCGCTCTTCTCGGGGACGGCCAGCTCCGCCGCGGCCGAAGGCGTCGGCGCGCGCAGGTCGGCGACGAAGTCGGCGATCGTCGTGTCGGTCTCGTGGCCGACGCAGGAGATGACCGGGATGTCCGACGCGGCGATCGCGCGGGCGACGGGCTCCTCGTTGAACGCCCATAGGTCCTCGATCGAGCCGCCGCCGCGGCCGACGAGGAGGACGTCGGTGTCGGTGGCGAGCTCGTTGAAGCCGCGTATCGCGTCCGAGATCTCGGCCGCGGCGCCGGGGCCCTGCACCTTCACGGGCCAGACCCGGATCTCGAGGCCCGGCCAGCGGCGGGAAAGGACGTGGATCATGTCCCGGACAGCGGCCCCCTGTCCCGAGGTGACCAGGCCGACCGATCTCGGAAAAGGAGGGAGGGCTTTTTTTCTTGACGCGTCGAAGAGGCCCTCGGCCATGAGCTTGGCCTTGAGCTGTTCGAGCGCCAGCTGCAGCGCGCCCTTCTCGCGGGGCTCGGCGGCGGAGATGATGAACTGCAGCTCGCCGCGGGCCTCGTAGGAGGTGACGCGTCCGCGGGCGAGTATTTTGAGGCCGTCTTGGAGCTTGAACTTGACCCCGAACGACGAGCCCTTGAACAGAACGGCGCGCACCTGCGCCTTGTCGTCCTTGAGGCTGAGATAGGTGTGCCCGGAGGGGTACGCCTTGCAGTTGGAGACCTCGCCCTCGACCCACAGCTCGGGGAACGAGGCCTCGAGGAGCTCGTGGACCTGGGCGTTGAGCTCGGAGATCGTGAAGACGCGGCGGGTCGGCTCCACCGCTACTCCGCGCGCGGGTGCAGGTAGACGGAGAGCGCCGTCGCGGCGACGATCCAGCCCGCGAAGTAGGCGGTCAGGCTCTGGCTCGGCAGCGGCGCGGCGGGCCCGCCGAGCCAGGCGATCGCGGCGGCGGTGAGCAGGGCGCCGACCTTCTCCACGATCGAGCGGGGGCCGAGCTGGAGGACGAGGAAGGTCGCCAGCCCGCCGGCGAGCAGGCACGCGGGCGTGCTGCGGTCGGAGAACACGGCGAGGGTGAACCCGGCGATCAAGGTCCCGACGAGCGCTCGCTTCATGCGGCGATTATAACACTTCGAATATGGTCCGAGGCCGCGCGCCCCCTTGCGGAATTCCTCCCAGGAGCTACACTAATGACGCGATGAGCGAATGGCGGGAGCAGCGAGCGGGATCGGCGCCCTGGGACTGGGACGGCATCAAGCTGAAGGCGCTGATCGGCGTCGGCTTCGTCGCCGCCGTCGCGGCGTGGATGATGTTCGCCCGCCCGGAAGACGAGGCGGCCTCCTCGCGCGGCTTCAACATGGGCGCCGTGGGCGGCTCGCCCGCCGCGGCGACCGGCCGTCCGTTCGAGTCGCGCCCGAAGACGAGCCTCGACATGGTCAGCGCCAAGATCGGAGACGGCCCCGCCGGCGTGACCTCCAGCCTCTACCGCCAAACCCCTCCGTCCGACGCTTCCGTCAGCCCCGCGGCGGCGGCGAGCCCTCCCGTGACCCCCGCCGCGGCGGCGAGTCAGGGCCGACCCGACGCGCCGACGCCGCCGGCGGCGCCGGATGCCGCGGGAGATGCCGCCGCCATGACGGCGGCAGGCATACCCACCGACGCCAGGGGCCTGAGCGACCTCGGCGCGAAGGAGGGCATGCTCTCGGCGCTGGCCGCGAAGATGCTCGACCACCCGAAGATACTGGCCGCGGTGTTCAACAACAAGAGGGTCGTGGACGCCTTCATGAGCAGGCCCCGGGCCAAGGAGAACTGCGAGAGCGGGGGCGCCCTCAAGAATTACCTCTCCGACCCCAACAGCGGCGGGATGAACAAGGTCTTCCCCGTGATCCAGCAGGCGCTGGGACGGCCCGACAACGCCTCGGCCCTCGTGTCGGCGCTCGCGGGGACCGAGATGGTCAAGCGCCTCAGCGCCTGCCCTTCGCTGAAGGAGCTCTCCAGCGACTCGACCGCGATCACGAGCATCGCGATGGCCAATCCCAAGGCCCTCGGGCTCGTGATGGACCCGCGCGGGGCGGCCGCCCTGGCCGCCAACCCGCAGGCGACCGCCGCGCTCGCCTCGGTGACGTCGAAGATCGCCGGCGCGAAGTAGCGACGGATCGAGAGCGGGCGCCGCGGCCGGACGGCTTAATTCCCGGCGAGGCGAGCCGCGAGCTCGTTGACGGCCTTCAGGTCGAGCTTGCCGGTGCCGAGCAGGGGGATCTGCTCGACCTTGTAGAACGAGGACTTCGCTGGGAGCCAAAGGTTCGGCACCCCGGCCGCGCGCATCTTCGCCAGCAGGGCCTCGACGTCGCCGTCCCAGCCCGCGTACAGGACGACGAGCTTCTCGCCGCGCTTCTCGTCCTTGACGCCCGTGACGACGAAGGTCATGTCGGCCAGGCCCGCGGCCTGCTGTAGCTTCTCCTCGACGGCGGTGTGCGAGACCATCTCGCCGGCGAGCTTGGAGAAGCGCGACAGGCGGCCGGTGATCGAGATGAACCCGTCGCGGTCGATCGTGCCCAGGTCGCCGGTGACGTACCAGCCGTCCTGGAGCACCTCGGCCGTCTTCTCCGGCTGGCCGAGGTAGCCCTTCATGACGTGGGGCCCCTTGACCATCAGCATGCCGACCTCGCCGTCGGGGACGGGCTTGCCGGTCTTGAGGTCCACCGCCTTGACCGCGGTGCCGGGCAAGGCGCGGCCGACGGAGCCGGGCTTGGAGCCCTTCTGGCCGCCCGCGTCCGGCGTGCCGGCGGAGGCGACGGGGGACAGCTCGGTCGCGCCGTAGCCCTCGTAGGGGCGCACGCCGAACTTCGCCGCGAACTCGTCGGCGACGGTGTCGCGCAACTTCTCGGCGCCGGCGATCACGAGGCGCAGCCCCTCGAACGCCTCGGCCGGGATCTTCTGCGAGTAGCGCTGCAGGAAGGCGGGGGTGGCGAGCAGCAAGGTGGGCTTGAACCTCGCCGCGAGCTTGCCGATCGCCTCGGCCTGCATCGGATGGACGTGATAGGCGGCGGACATTCCCGAGACCAGCGGCATCCACAGCGTCACCGTGAAGCCGAAGGAATGGAAGAAGGGCAGGACGCCGAGCATCGCGTCGCGCTCGGCCCACGGCAGGATCTCGCGCACCATCTCCACGTTGGCCAGGACGTTCTTATGAGTCAGCACGACGCCCTTGGGCAAGGCGCTCGAGCCGCTGGTGAACAGGATGGTCGCGGTGTCGTCGAGGTTCCTCGACGCCTTGCCGAGGAACAGTTTCTCCGCC
The DNA here is from genome assembly GCA_016182905.1 of Elusimicrobiota bacterium. NCBI lineage: Bacteria > Pseudomonadati > Elusimicrobiota > Elusimicrobiota bacterium. The sequence goes on along the minus strand of JACPFR010000056.1, from coordinate 56,190 downwards.
ATCGACGAGGGGAGGACCTTGAGCAGGAGATACAGCGCGGTCTTCTTCCACTGGGGGATGGTCGGAGCTATGTCCTCGAGATAGATGATCGTCTTGTCCGCCGGGAGCTCGAAGCCGCGCTCGGTCTTCAACGCCTCGAGGAACTTGCGCGAGGTCACGACGTCGGTGATCTCCGCGCTCTTGAGGGCGTGCTCGACGGCCTCGCGGCTGGCGGTATAGTTGAGGTTGACGGGAACGCGCCCGACGGAGGCGAGCGCCAGGTTCGCCAGAGACCCGCCGGCCGACGGGGGCAGGAGCACGGCGGCGTTGGGGCGGCTCTCGAGCTTCGCGTCGAGGGCTCGCCCGAGCAGCAGCGCGCCGGTCAGCGCCTTGCCGTAGGTCAGGTCCGCGCCCATCGAGTCGGCGATCGCGGGCTTGCCGAAGGAGCGCATCGCGGAGGCGAAGAACTCGCGCGCCAGCGGGCGGCGGCGGGAGGCGACGCGGTCTCCCATCGCGGCGGCTCCGAGCTCGGTCACGGCCAGGCGCGCGGCCTGGGCGGTCGGCTCGGCCAGGGCCGGGCCGAAGCGCACCGACACCGGGCGCGGCAGCTCCTTGAGCCGGCTCCACAGCGAGGGCCCCTTCTGCATCGAGAACGCGGAGCCCCACAGGCCGTCGAGGTAGGCGGGGATCACCGGCGCGGGGGCTTTCTCGACGATCCGCTCGAAGCCGCGGCGGAAGCCGATCATGTTGCCGGTCAAGGTGAGCTGGCCCTCGGGGAAGATCACCACGCTCTGACCCGCGCGGATCGCCTGGCGCGCCGCCTCGAGGGAGGCCTCGATCCGGGCCGGGCCGTCCTTCGACGAGACCGGGATCGCGCCCAGCGCGCCGAGGAGGCGGGGCATCTTGTCGAAGATCGAGCGCTTCATCATGAAGCGCATCGGCCGGTCCGCCGCGAAGGAGATCAGGATGGCGTCCACGTAGGAGATATGATTGGGGACGATCACCGCCGGCCCGGCGGGGAGGTTCTCGAGGCCGGAGATCGAGGTCTTATACAGCAGGCGAACGAAAGGCCGGACGGCGAGGCGCAGGAGGCCGTAGCGGCGGAAGAACAGCGGGCGGTCGGCGGGCGCGGACGCGGCGGGAACGAAGGACGGCCCGGGCGTCTCGCCGGCGGAGGGCGCGGACAGCGAGGACGGGAGCGAGAAGGCGCCGGCGACGGCGTCGGACCCCGGCTTGCGGATGACGGAGGCGTCGAAGGACGCGCCGACGGCGGCCTTGGCCGAGGCGGCGGGCGCCTTCGGGTCGGGGAGAGCGGCGGCCGCGGCGCGGACGGCCTGGAGAGCCGGAGCGGGGATCGGAGCGGCGGCGGCCAGCGATGGAACGCTTAGGGCGGGCGCGGCGAGCGCCGGAACGGAGAGGGAGGGCGCGGCGACCGGAACCGAGAGGGAAGGCGCGGTTTGAAGGGACGGCAGGCGCACGACCCCGGCGAAGCTCGTCACCGGCACGACGATCAAGAGAAGAATCCGATGGATCATGGGGACCTATTTTAATCTTAACCGCCGTCGGGAACCTAGGGCTGAAAGACCTAAAATGACAAGGTCTTATGCCCCTTGGAGGGGACGGGCGGCCTCCTTATAATAAGGTCATGCTTCGAGCCCTGCTGGCGGCGCTGATCCTCGCGTCGCCGCTGAAAGCCCAGGTCGTCTCCCTCAAGGCCTCGGTCCCCGCGCTCACGGGAGCCCCCGGCGTCGTGTCCTTCCGGGCTCCCGCGCTCGGCCCGTCCTTGTCGGCGTCCGCGCTCGCGCCGGGCCTGACGCCGTCCCTGGCGGCGCTCGCTCCCGCTCTGGTCCCCGTCTTGGCCGCGCCCGCCGTGCCGCTCGCCGCCGTGCCGGCCGCCGCCGTCCCCGTCCAGGGCGCGAAAGCCATCACGCCTCTTCGTTCGGCGGTGAAGACCTTCGGCGAGGGCCTGAGCGCGATCCCCGCCGCCCTGACCGGCTTATTCGACGGCGCGGCCGCCGTCGGCGAGCCCGCCGGTCCCGCCGCGGCCGCCGCGGCCCCGGTCCGCGCGCTTTCGTCCATCAAGGAGCTCAAGATGGGCTCCTACAACGTCCTCAACCTCTTCGAGAACGTCGGTAAGCACGTGCCGGATCCGGCGAACCCCGGCAAGCTCAAGAAGATCTCCGACGCCAGGCCCAAGGAGGAGTGGTCCCTGCGCGAGCAGGGCAAGGTCATCCTCGAGAACGACCTCGACGTCGTGACCCTCGAGGAGGTCGAGAACATCGCCGCCTTGCGCGACTTCAACGAGCGCTTCCTTAACGGCAAATACGACGTGCATCTCATCGAGGGCAACGACGAGCGCGGCATCGACGTGGCCTTCCTCGTGAAGAAGGACCTTCCCTTCCTGGTCGAGCAGCGCTCTCACAAGGACGAGACCTGGGTCGACCCCGTGCTCGGCGGCGGCCCGAGAACCTTGTTCTCCCGCGACCTGACCTCCCTCGTCGTGCGCGCCCCGGGCAAGGCCCAGCCTTTGTTCGTCCTGTTTGGCACCCACTACAAGTCCAAGCGCGACCGCGACGGCGGCGATCCCGAGTCTCGGATCCTGCGGGGCGCGCAGGTCCGGCGCACGGCCGAGATCATCGCGCGCTACCGCGCCGAGTTCGGCGCGGACGTCCCGGTCATGCTCGCCGGCGACTTCAACGGCGAGGTGGGCAAGGAGGCCGAGTTCCGGCCGCTGTTCGAGGCCGCGGGCCTCGTCGACAGCTTCGACGCCGCCCCGAACCCCCCGTCGGAGAAGGACCGCATCACCCACACCTTCCACCCCAAGGGCGGGGCGACGCACTACGGTCAGATGGACGCCATCCTCGTCTCGAAAGCCCTGCGCGGCGCGGTCAAGAAGGCCGAAGCCTACCGCTACAAGAACGCGGACGGGAGCGTGCGCGCCATCCCCGCGACCTACGAGGAGCGCTCCCGCAACCCCTCCGACCATTTCCCCGTGATCGTGACGCTCGACTTCGTCCCGCTCCGCCTGCGCGCGAAATAGCGTCCGGATGAACCGGACTCGCGGGCGCGAGTCCGGGAACTATCCTTGAGGATAGCCGACCGGACTGTTTCCGGAAACAGTCCGGCGCACCGGCGCGGCGTCAGCCGCGGAGGGACTTCAAGCGCTCGGCGATGCGCTTCTCGTCGCCTTGGTCGGTCGGTTCATAAAAACGGACCGGGTTGGGCATGTACTCCTGCGCCGTCCAATGGCCGGGGAAATCGTGAGGATATTTATAGCCCTGGCCGTGGCCGCGCTCCTTGGCGTCCATGTTGGCGTCGCGAAGGGGTAAAGGGACTTCCCGGGAGGGACCCTCGCGGACCTCGGCGGAGGCCTTGTCGACGGCGAGATAGGCGGCGTTGCTTTTGGGCGCCGACGCGACGAAGGTCACCGCCTGCGCGAGCGTTATCCGCGCCTCGGGCATGCCCAGGACCTCGACGGCGCGGAACGCCGCTTCTGCCACGAGCAACGCGCGGAAGTCAGCGTTCCCGACGTCCTCGGACGCGGCGATCAATATCCTCCGCGCGATGAACCGGGGCTCTTCGCCCGCCTCGAGCATCTTGGCCATCCAATAGAGGGCGGCGTCGGGGTCCGTTCCGCGGATGGACTTGATGAAGGCGGAGATGTGATCGTAATGGTCGTCGGATTTCTTGTCGTATCGAATCTGCCGTTTTTGGATGGATTCTTCGGCCACCGCAAGAGTCACCCGTCGTTCGCCGTTGCCGTCAGCCGCCGTCGTCAGCGCGGCGATCTCCAGTGCGTTCAATAGCCGCCGCGCGTCCCCGCCGGACTGCCGTACCAGGTGAGCCCGGGCCTCGGGCGTCATGATGACCCGTAGTGACGAGACGCCCCTGTCGTCGTCGTTCAAGGCGTTGTCGAGGATCTTTTCCAGCTCGGACTCCGGCACCGGCATGAACTCGAACGCCGTGACGCGAGATCTCAACGCGGCGTTGACGTAAAACCCCGGATTTTCCGTCGTCATGCCGATCAAGAGCACGTCCCCGCGCTCGACCGACGGCAGCAGCGCGTCCTGCTGCGTCTTGTTGAAGTGGTGTATCTCGTCGACGAGCAATAAAGTCCTTCTGCCGAGGGTCGCCGAATATTTGGCCTGTTCCACGGCCTTCCTGATGTCCGCCACTCCCGCCGTGACCGCGTTGAGCTCGACGACTTCCGCGTTGGACTGCCCCGCGATGTATCTCGCCAAGGCGGTCTTCCCGCAGCCCGGAGGCCCGAAGAAGATCGCCGAGGTGAAGCGCTTGCTCTCCACGAGACGCCGGAGAAGCTTACCCGGCCCGAGAAGCGCGTTCTGCCCCGCGAACTCGTCCAGGCTCCGCGGCGCCATCCGCGCCGCCAGCGGGAGAGCCCCGGCGCCCGCGGCGAAGAGCTCGCTCATCCGTTCGTGTCGGAGCCGGCCTGGAGCGACTCGCGCAGGGACTGCGACAGGGACTCGGCCTTGTTCTCGAGCAGGCGCCTCGTCAGGTCGTGCGCCTGGCGCTCCTTGTCGAGCTCGGCCGCGAAGGACAGCGCGACGAGCAGGGCGATCTTCGAGGTGTCGGCCACGTTGGTGTTGTGGCTCTGCATCTGGACCACGCGCTCGGACACCTTCTGCGCCAGCGCGTTGATCTCGATGGGCGTCCAGCCCTCCATCTCGACGACGAGCCGGCGCGTGCCGATCTGGACCTCGACTTTCTCGTTCATCCGATCCTCTCGAGCTTGTCGGTCAGGCGCGTCAGGCGGGTCTTCAGCCGCTCATGGCGGGCGAGCGTCAGGCGCGCCTCCTTGAGCTCCTCCCTCAAGGCCTTGTTCTCCGTCTCGAGCCGCCGGAGGACGTCCTTGAACTGGCGGTTCTCGGAGCCGAGCTTCTGGAGGGACTCGGAGGCCTGCTTGACCAGGACCTCGAGCTGCTTGAGACTCTGGAGAGGCCCCTGCACGGTCAGCCCCGCAGGCTCGCGCCGAGCTCCTTGGCGAGCGCGGCGACGATCGTCTCGACGGCCTTGGCGACCTCGGGGTCGGTCAGGGTGCGGTCGAAGCGCCCGAAGGTCAGGCGGATCGCGAGGCTCTTCTTATCCTCGGGGATGTTCTTGCCTTCGTACACGTCGAAGAGCAGGACGCTCTGGAGCTCGGGAACGCGGCAGTCCCGGATGACGGCCTCGAGGCGCGCGTACGGCACGGCCTTGTCGAGGACGAGGGCCAGGTCGCGGCGCGAGCTGGGGAGCGTCGAGAACTCCTCGAAGCGGTCCTGCGCGGCTTCGCGTCCGGCGAGCCAGTCGAGGTTCGCGTCGAAGACGACCGCGCCCTCGCGCTCGAGGTCGTGGGCGCGGGCCACGCGCGGGTGCAGCCAGCCGACGGTCGCCACGGGGGCGCCGTTGATCGTCGCGCGCAAGGAATTGGTCGGGTGGAAGAGCGGGTCGGAAGGCGTTCTGCCGGCGCCGGGTTCGGAAAGCTTCGCCCACGCGATCGGCCCGGCTTTTTCCAGGAGATCCTCGACGATCGCCTTCCCGTCGTAAAAAGACGCGCGGGGCGCCCGCGCCGTCTGCCAACGCGCGTCAAGCACCGGCCCCAGCAATATCCCCGCGACGCGCCAGGTCTCGTCGACCTCCTTGCCGCGGATCGCGTACGACTTTCCGACTTCGAAGAAACGCACCGCATCGGCACCGCGGCTGAGGTTGTGCTGGGCATTCTTCAGCAGGCCCGGGAGGAGAGATGACCGCATCACGGCCCAATCCTCGGACAGAGGCTGCGCGACGCGCGGCTGCCCCTCCGCCGTCAGGCGGCAAGCCAAGAGCGTTTTCTCGGACACGAGGTCGTAGTTATACGCTTCCCATAGTCCGAGTCCCGCTAATCTCGTTCGCACGCGGCGCGATTCCGTCTCGACCGGCGTGAGCCGCGCCGCGCGCGCCGCCATCGGCGCCATTCGGTAAGGAATGTTGTCGTACCCGAGGAACCGCCCCACCTCTTCCGCGAGGTCGTTCGCCGTCAAAAGGTCATGCCGCCAGGAAGGTGCGGTATACGTGAACTCCACGCCGTTGCCGTTGACGTCGCCGATCGCCCCGAGCGCCTGCAAGACGGCGAGATCGGCAAAATCCGCCCCCAACACCGCATTGATCTTCCCCACGCTCGCCTGAATCGGCTGACGTCTCGGCCGTGGAGCCGCCACCTCGAAGGGCTTGGCCGCGGAACCGCCCGCGATCTGTAATATCAACGCCGCCGCCCGATCCGCCGCCGCGCGCGGCGCCTCCGGGTCGGTCCCGCGTTCGAAGCGATAAGAGGAATCGGACCGTAAGCGTGTCTTTTGCGACGATCTCCGCGCTTCGGCGGGATTGAAAAAAGCGCCCTCGAGAATGATCCGTTTCGTGGCCGTCGTGACCGCGGAGTCCTCTCCGCCCATGACCCCGGCCAGCGCGACGGGCTTCTCCCCGTCGGCGATCACGAGCAGTCCCGCCGGAAGGTCATAGACGCGATGATCCAGCGCCAAGAGCTTTTCCCCGGCCTTCGACCGGCGCACGATGATCTTCGATCCGGTCAGTTTATCCGCGTCGAACGCATGAAGCGGCTGACCGATGTCGTGCAGGACGTAGTTCGTGACGTCGACCACGCTGTTGATCGGCCGGAGGCCGATCGACTCGAGCTTCGTTTTCAGCCACGCCGGGCTTTCGCCCACGGTGACGCCCTCGATGAGGCGCCCGCCGTAGAACGGGCACGCCTCGCCGTCCTCGACCGTCACGGGGAACGAGGGCTTGGCGCTTTCCAGCATGCCCCCGCCGAGAGGCTTCAATTCCTTGTGGAAGTAGGCGGCGAGCTCGCGCGCGAGGCCGCGGTGGGACAGGCAGTCGGGGCGGTTCGTCGTGACCTCGACCTCGAGGATGTCGTCCGCCGGGCCCAGGAGGGAGCCCACGTCGGAGCCGAGCGCCGGGCCCTCGCCCATGACCCAGATCCCGTCGACGTCCTTCGGCAGCCCCAGCTCGGCGCGGGAGCAGATCATGCCCTGGCTCTCGACGCCGCGCAGCTTGCGGCCCTCGATCTTGAAATTGCCCGGAAGCACGGCGCCGGGGCGCGCGTAGGCCACGGTCTGTCCCGCGTCCACGTTCGGGGCGCCGCACACGACCGTCCGCTTCGTCGCGCCGTCGTCGACGACGCAGACGGAGAGCTTGTCGGCGTTGGGGTGCTTCTCCTTCGACACGACCTTGCCGACGACGACGCCGGTGAAGGTCGGCCCCAGGCGCTCGTGGCCCGCGACCTCGAAGCCGATCTTGAGCAGATGGCCCGCGAGCTCCGTCGCGGAGAGCTCGAGAGGGAGATGCTCCTTGAGCCAGTTATAGGAGACTTTCATCGAATTGCTTCAAGAATCGGAGGTCGTTCGTGTAGAAATGACGCAGGTCGCGCACCCCGTGCAGGAGCATCGCCACGCGCTCGACGCCGATGCCGAACGCGAAGCCCGACCACTTCTTCTCGTCGTAGCCGACGGCCTTGAGCACGGCGGGGTTGACCACGCCCGCGCCGAGGATCTCGATCCAGCCGGTGTGCTTGCACGCGGGGCAGCCGGTGCCGGGGCAGAAGAAGCATTTGACGTCGACTTCCGTGGAGGGCTCGGTGAACGGGAAATAGGAGGGGCGGAAGCGCGTCTTCGTCGAGGCGCCGAGAAGCTTCTGCAGGAAGGCCTGCAGATGCCCCTTCAGGTCGGCGAGGCCGATGCCCTCGTCGATGACGAGGCCCTCGACCTGGCCGAAAACGGCCGAGTGGGTCGCGTCGAGCTGCTCGTGGCGGAAGACCCGGCCCGGGCAGACCACGCGCAGCGGCGGGCGCTGGCTCTCCATCGTGCGCACCTGCACCGGCGAGGTGTGGGTGCGCAGGAGCAGCGGCAGGTCCTGCAGGTAGAACGTGTCCTGGCTGTCGCGCGCGGGATGGTTCTCCGGTATGTTGAGCGCGGTGAAGTTGTGGCGCTCGTCCTCGACGTGCGGCCCTTCCGCCCAGGAGTAGCCCATGAGCTGGAAGATGCGCGCGATCTCGTGGAGCGTCGTCGTCAGCGGATGCAGGCGCCCCTTCGGCGGGCGGATCGCCGGCAAAGTGAGGTCGATCGCGTCTTTCTCCGGCGCCGCCGCGTCACTCTGGTCCTCGAGCGCGGCGCGGCGGGCTTCAATAACGGCGTCGAATGACGTCTTCAGCGCTTGGGCCTTGGGCCCCAGCTCGCGCTTGTCCTCGATCGACAGGTCCTTCAGGCTCTTGAGCAGCTCGGTGAGCTCGCCCTTCCTTCCCATAAATCGAACGCGGACCTCCTCGAGCTTGAGGAGGTCCGCGTTCTCGACTCCGGCTTCACGCAAGGCCGACTCGGCCCGGACGTAGGATTTCTCCCAGTCGGAACGAGTCATGGCCGGAGGTTTACGCGCCCTTGGTGAGGGCGATGATCTTGCCGAACGACGCGCCGTCGCGGATGGCCATCTCGGAGAGCATCTTGCGGTTGAGCGTGATGCCGGCCTTCTTCAGTCCGCTGATGAAGCGGCTGTAGGTCGTGTCGTGCTGGCGGCAGGCGGCGTTGATGCGCTCGATCCAGAGGGAGCGGAAGTCGCCCTTCTTGTCCTTGCGGCCGATGTACGACTCGGCGAGGGACGCCTCGACCTGCTGCTTGACCATCCGCCAGCGCGAGCGCTTGGCGGAGTAGTTGCCTTTCGCGAGCTTGAAATACTTCTTCTTGTGGGCGCGGGTGGTGACGCCGGATTTGATTCTCATGGTGGTCTATGCCTCAGCCGTACGGGAGGAACCGGCGCATCGTCTTCGCGTCGGTCGCGTTAAGGGTGGAAGATCCCTGCAGGAAGCGGCGGCGCTTTCCGCCGAGGGGGGCCATCAGGTGACGCTGTCCGGGATGCTCGTGCTTGAACTTCCCCGCGGCGTTGGTGCGGAAGCGCTTCTTGGCGCCGGAATGCGACTTCAACTTGGGCATACGAACCTCTACTTTTATTTGAGCGGCTAGTGCGGCTTCGGTATCAGCGTCATCACGAGGCGGTTTCGGTCAGGCATCGGAGCCTGCTCGACGGCCGCTTTGTCGACCAGCTTTTCCTGGATCGACATCAAAAGTTTGAACCCGAGGTCCCGGTGCTGCATCTCGCGCCCGCGGAAGACCACCGTGATGCGCACCTTGTCGTGCGCGTCGATGAACTCCTCGATCTGCCGGACCTTCACTTCTAAGTCATGCAGGCCGATGTTCGGCCTGAACCTCAGTTCCTTCAGGAGGCCGGCCTTCTGCTTCTTCCGGGACTCCCTTTCCTTCTTGTCCTGCTCGTACTTGTACTTCGAGTACGGTAAAACCTTGCAAACCGGGGGCTGCGCCGTCGCGGCGACCTCGACGAGGTCCAACCCGCGAGTCCGGGCCAAGGCCAGCGCCTCGGCGATCGGCTTGACTCCCACCTGCGTCCCGTCTGCGTCGATGAGCCGGACCATGGAGGCCCGGATCATGCCGTTTATCCGGGTGGTATCCCGGCTATCCTTAAAATTCCTGTTGTAATTATTAATGAGGCTTGATACTCCTAGTGGCTGGATAAGGCGAGGGGTAATCGTAGCAATTCCCCGACGGGGGCGTCAATCGGAGAATCAGACGGTCGCGTGTATGTCGATCGCGTCGTAGAGCACCTTCAGGGGCTCCACGGGTCTCCGTCCGCCGGGCACGCGGACGATGCCGAGATGCTTGAAAAGCATAACATCCGTATAGACATTCTTAAAATCACGGCCGGCGATCTTGGAGAGTTGGTTGATCGAGCGGGGGGAGTGTTTCTTGATGAGCCGCAGCAGATCCATGCGCTTGTCGGTGAAAGCGTTGAGCGCCGCTTCCCAGCCGGTGAAGAAGACGCCCTCGTCGCCCGGATACTTTTGACCGGTATGGGCCAGTTTGACCGACGCCAGGAACTTGGCGTCGGCCTCCTCTTCGGTCATGAATTTGACCTCAAAGATTCTCATGGGCGGCTTTGTCCTTTTTGAAGTCTTCAATCAGTTTCTTCCAGTCGACGAATTCGTAGGCGTATTCCACGCCTCGGATGTGCTTGTGATGGCCTTTCGGGTGATGGTTGTCGTAGAGAACGGCCGGGTTTGCGGCTCCGGCCGGTATGTACGCCAGTCGATAGCGGATTCCGTCGGGGCGATCGGGTGTTCGGGGAACATCCCAGATCACTCGTTGCTCGATGCTGCCGTCGGGATAATTGCGCTTGAACCTATGGAGGACCTCAACCATAGGTTATGGTGTAGTATGCCATAAGTAAGTGATTTCGTCAAGAGTCATCACTTACCATGCGATCGAGGGGGAGAAAAAGTTCCCTGGAGGGCCCTACTTATACAGGCGCTTGGACATCAGCTTGATGGTGTCGTCGTCTTCCCTTATCAATTCCACGCCGATGTCGGCGGCGACGCACTCGAAGACCGAGTCGCGGAAGGTGAAGACGAAGTGCTTCTTGCGCCCCGCGCCGTCGCGGGCCTCGAGCGCGCGCGCCCAGGACGAGTCCCTGATCTCGAAGGCGCCGTGCGGCTTGAGCCCCCGCTCCGCGAGCGGGTGCTTGGCCAGCGTCTTGGCGCGCGGTTCCCCGAACAAGGTCGCGGCGCACGCGGGGAAGGTCGCCACGACGGTCAGCTCGCGCCCCGCCACGTAGGACAGGATCACGGCGCCGTCCTTGGCCAGCACGATGGGCAGCGGGTCTCCCGGGTCGGGGGGCGGGGCGAGGTCGAGGGGGATGACCCGGTCTTGGCCGTCGATCTCGTACACGGGGTTCAGCGTCGCTGCGCCGGCTGACTGACGGTGCCGTCAGCCGCCTGTCTCCGTAAACAGTCGACGAGCCGAATCCGTTGTTCGTTCACGCGGGCATCTTCTCGCGGAAGGCCCGCGCGCCGGCCTCGGGCCCGCCGGGATGCATCAGCAGGCGTCCGCCGACGAGCCAAATCGAGTCGGCGCCGAAATCCGCCGCCATGGCGCCGGTGTTGTCGAGGTTCATGCCGCCGCCCGGAGCCGGGAAGATCGGCGCCAGGCCGCCCAACGGGGCGCGTCCTCTCTCGGCGATGGCGCGACATTCCTGCGGAGTGAAGCCGAACCGCCCTCCGGCGTTGGGGAAAACGGTGATGTCGGCCCCGGCCAGGCGCATCATGGTCCCGAGATACAGCGAGTGCTCGATGCCGTGGGAGCGCTCGGCGTAGAACGCCCCGGAATAAGCCGGGTGGGCCATGAACACGGCCTTGCGCCGGGAGGCCAAGGCGCGCGTCTGATCGAGGCCGACGATGGCGGGGCAGATGAGCACTCCTTTAAGCCCCAGGCCGAGAACGAAGCGGAGGCGGTCCTCCAGCTCTTCCTGCGGACCCGACAGATGCGGGAAGTACAGGCACTTCGTTCGAGAAACGGCTTCCGCGATCCGGCCGACGCGCGAACGGAAAACGGCATAGGTCGCATCGACGATGTTCTGATCGTCCTTGACGATGTCCCCGCCGCCGCGCGCGAAGGCGGCGGCGGCCTCGGCGAGCTCGACCTCGGTCGAGCCCATCGGCTTGAGCGCGGTCGCCAGCAGCGGACGGCCCTGGACGCCGAGGAGCTCTCGAAGCCCGGCGACGCCGTAGTTCGGCCCGGAGAACGCCGATAAGAAGGACTCGGGAAAACGGACGTCGACCAGGCGGACGCCCGGCCAGATGGACGCGTTGCCGAAGACCAGGTTGAGGAGCGCGCCGACGCGTCCGCCGGCGAGCGCCGCGGGGAAGTCGATCTCGACGCGCAAGCGCCCGTTCTCGACGGGCGTCAGGGCTCCGACGCGGCCGACGATCTCCTCGCGGATCCGCGACGGAAGAGGGAACTCGAAGGGGACCTCGACCGTCTCCTCGAAGGCGATCGCGCGCGCGGTCTTCTCGGCTTCGGCCGCGGGACCGGGGACTTCGTAGACGGCGATCAGGCGCTCGCTCACCGGGACATCATATCAACGAACGGCGTCGAAGAGCACCTTGGCGAAAAGGCCCGCGCAGACGAGGGCGACGACGGGTCGGATGAGGCCGGCTCCTTTCTTGACGCCGAGATGGGAGCCGACCCAATGGCCCGCGATCGAGAGGAGGCTCATCGAAAGGCCGATCTTCCAGTCGAGGCGGCCCGCCCAGATGAAGGCGCCGAGCGCGCCCAGGTTCGAGACGAGGTTGAGGATCTTCGCTCGCGCCGTGGCGCCGAGCAGGTCGTGGCGGCCCCAGCGGGCGAAGGCGATCGCGAAGAAGGTGCCCGTGCCGGGGCCGAAGAAACCGTCGTAGGCGCCGATGGGCGCGGCGACGAGAACGCCGCGGCGCCGGCGCTCGCCGGCGGAGAGACGGTGGCTGTCGTCGACGGAGCCGAAGTCCTTCTTGGACCAGACCAGCCAGGCCACGACCGGCAAGGCGGCGAGCAGCATGGGCCGGATCCAGGACGGGTCGACCAGGATGGCGGCGCGCGCGCCGAGCCAGGAGCCGATCGTCGAGGCCGCGATGACGGGGAGGAAATCCTTGATGGAGAACTTCAGCGCGTCGTGGTAGCGCCAGGTCGAGACGACGGTGCCCAGCGAGGAGGTGAGCTTGTTGGTGCCGAGCACGAGGGCGGGGTTGAGGCCGACGGCGAGATAGGCGGGCAAGGTGATCAGACCGCCGCCGCCGGCCAGCGCGTCGACGATGCCGGCGAAGAACACGCAGGCGCCCAGAAAGATCGTCGCGCCGAGGCCGAGGTCCATCAGCCATTCTCGTCAAATCGGCCGCGCCGGTCAAGGCGCTTCCTTACATTAATCATCTGGCGGGGACCTCGACGGGGCTGTTATATTGGGGCGGTGAGGCCCCTCTCCCTCCGAGTCCTCCTGCTCTTGGGCTTGGCCTGCGCCGCCCGCGCCGGCCAGGTCGAAGGTCCCGTATCCGGCCAGGCCGCCCCCGGCATGCAGACGGGCGCGATCGGATCCTCGTTGGGGGCGCCGGCTCCCGTCCGGATGAGCGCGCCGTCGTTGAACGCCTCGGGCGCGCCGAGCTTGGCGAACCTCCCGGCGCCGGCGCCGAACCTCGCCCGGCCCGCGGCGATCCGGCCCGCCGTCGTGCCGCCGGTCGCGTTAAGGCCGAGCGCCGCGCTCCCATCCTCGCCGGGCGCCGCCGCCGTGCCGGGCCGGCCGAAGGTCGTCGGCCGGACGGTCGGCTCCGCCGCGTCGACGTCGGATGACTCCCCCGACGCCGGACGGATGCTGTTCGACCAAGGCGCCGCCCGCGAGGGCGCGGCGCCCGAGGCCGTGCCCCGTCCGGCGGGCTTCGAACGGCGCGGCGCGGGCGTCAAGCTCGACCCCGGACTGCTGCCCGGTTCGGTCTATGCGCCCGAGATCATGCAGGCCGCGCGCGAGCACGGCCTCGTCTTCGAGGCCGACGCGGCCTCCTGGAGGCGCATGAAGCCGGGAGTCAAGCACAACTACGTGATCTTCGAGAACCCCGACGGGACGATCGGGATGACGGTCGGGCGCGTCGTCCCCGGCGACGCCAAGGAGATGGGCGTCAAGCACGCGGCGCTCGGCGGCGGCCGCCCGGTCTTGTTCGCCGGCGCGGTCCTCGTCGACCCGGCCACGGGACGGCCGCGGCTCGACTTCGACAGCGGGACCTATTCCCAGGTCGGTCTCGATACGCGGTGGAAGCCCAACATCAAGAACGCGCGGGCGCTCGCCGTGCACGCCGGCGCGATCCTGGGGACGCCGGTCGACGTCTTCGACCACGTCCGCGGCCGCCCGATCCGCTTCCGCGGCGTCGCCGACGGCTTCTTCGATCATAGCCCCACGAACGGCCCCGCCCGCCAGGCCGCCGACAAGCGCTCGCCGCTGCGCCAGATGCAGCGCTCCCTCGAGGCGCGCGGCGAGGGCGCGCTGTTCAAGCGGGCCGAGGAGATCTTCTACACCGACGGCCTGATGGGCTTGCCCAACCGGGCCTTCATCATGGAGAAGGCCGAGGAACTGCTGGCGGGCGTGAAGGAGCCGACGGTCGCCATGCTCGACATGAACAACTTCGGCGCGGTCAACGCCGGCCTCGCCGACGTGCACGGGCCCGTGGCGGGCAAGGAGCTGGGCGACCGCATGCTCGCCTCGGCGGGGCCGAAGATCGACGCGATCGCGAAGAGGGCCGGCGTGCGCGCCGCGCGGCTCGGCGGAGAGGAGATCGTCGCGTTCGGGTCGATGAACGACGTCATCGAGTTCGCCCGCCGGATGCGGAAGGCCTTCCCGCCGGAGAAGATCCTCGGCGACGTGAAGCTCGGCGACGACGGAGTCGGCCTCGCTCCGGGCGGGCCGGAGAGGCTGGCGATCGACGCCGCGATGACGCGCATGCGGCGCACCGGTCCGGTCGGCGACTTCACCTACGGCATCGCGCCCGAGGAAGGGCGCGGCTTCGAGGAGACGCTCAAGGCCGCCGACGGGGTGCTGAACAAGGCGAAGGCCGAGGGCCTGCGCGGGGAGGCCGTCGTCGAGGTCCCTGGGACGCTGACCTTCACGCGCCTGCGCGAGCTCTCGACGCTCGCCCACGACTTCGTCGAGCACGCGTCCGCGCCGCGGCAGGACCGGATCGCGGAGATCCGGGCGCTGAAGGAGAAGCTCACGCAGAAGGAGTACGCGGTGTTCCTCGAAGCCGTGTTCAAGGACCCCCTCACTTTGACGCGGACCGCCGAGTGGATCGACATGGCGCGGCCGCGGTGGGAGGCCGACTACGACGGGAAGGGCGCCGCGGCGATGATCTCGGCGCGCAACTTCAAGGCCGTCAACGACGTCCTCGGCCACGACGCGGGCGATCGCTACCTGAAGCGGCTCGGCGTGATCATGCGCGTCGAGGTCAACCGCCTGCGCAAGCTGGGCTACTCGGTCGAGGAGCCGGTGCGCGCCGGCGGCAAGGAGTTCCTGCTCGTCGGCAAGGACGCGGCCGAGGCCGCGAGGCTCGTTGAGAAGAAGTTCGCCGCGAAGCTCGCCGCCGGCCAAGTGCTGCCGACCGACCAGCTCGAGCGCCTGCGGGCGGAGGCGCCGGGCCGCGGCCTGGTCCCGGCGGCGCGCGCGGGCCGGCTCGGGACTTTGCGCGTGGTCGACGAGCCGTTCACGGGCGGCTTCCGGGACACCTTCGAGCGCCTGATCCTCAAGGTCGAGTCGGTCAAGGCCGGAGAGGAAGCCGGGTCTTAGCCGCGCCGGGGAAATTTCCTAAGTGGTCTGGGCCTACTGCGGCGCGTGGGGCGTGCTGTTCGGCGCCGTCGTGACCGTGCGCGTCGACGAGAAGCAGCCCGCCGCCCACAGCGCCCCGGACGCGAGCAGGCCGGGGAACATCGGCTCGACGCCCAGCGGGGGCGCTCCCTCGATCCGCGCGGCGACGACCCAGGACAGGGAGACGAGCCAGCCCGCGGCCGAGGACGCCGCGGCCCAGGCCCCGGGCACGCGGAGCGCCGGGAGATAGACGCCGAGCATCGGCAGCAGGAGGCCCGGGATCGCGGCGCTTCCGACCGCGTACCACAGCCCGACGATGGAGGGGACGAGGCGGGAGAGCGCGTACGACAGGAGCATGGTCAAGACCAGCCCCGCGCGCAGGCGGGCCTTGCCCAGACACGCGGCGGCGAGCATCGCCGTGCCCTGGAGCGCCGCGAAAAGCGAGGCGGAGACGCCCGCGATGAACAGGCCGCGCGCGACCGGTGGCATCACCGCGTCGGCGAGCAGGGGGAAGGCGAGCGTCGGGCTCCCCAGGGCGGGAAGGGCGGCGCGCGCGTACAGGCCCGCCGTCGTCGTCATGAGGTCGAACAAGGCCCAGAACGCGATCGAGATGAGGATGCCCTTGCGGGCGACGGCCGGGCTCTCCGCCGCGGCGCAGCGCTGGTGGAAGGACGGATCGACGATGGTCCACACCGCGATCAGCCACCAGCCGATCAGCTGCATGGCGCTCAATCCCCCGGTCCAGCTCAAGTGGCCGGCGGGAAGCTTCCGGGCCATGGCCAAGGGGCTCCCGACGGCATGCCATGCGAACGGAATGACCAGGGCGAAGCCCGCGAACATGACGACGAACTGCAGGCGGTTGGCGGCCGCGTCGGAGCGCAGGCCGCCGCGCCAGATCAGGGTCAGCGCGACGAGGGCCGCGACGAGGGACGCCGCGGCGACGGGCAGGCCCGTCATGTGCCCGAGCAGGGAGCCGGCCATCAGGAGCTCGTCGGCGGGGCTGGCGAGGATGAACACGAGCAAGGCGCCCATCAGCGCCATCGGCCGGCCGTAGGCCGACTCGAGATGGTCGGGGATGGTCAGGCCGGCGGTCGTCCGCACGCGCCCGGCGAGGAACGCCGCGTACAGGCCCGCGAACACGTAGTAGGGCAGGGCCATCACCGTCCAGTTCGACAGGCCGGCGCTCCAGGTGAACTCGCCGATGCCGAGCACGCCGCCGTAGAAGGTGGGCACGAGGGTGGCGACGAACACCGGCAAGGTCAAGGTCCGGCCGGCGAGGATCCAGCCCTCGAGGTCCTCGGAGCGGCGCGCGCGCGCGCCCAAGTAGAGGCACGCGAGAAGAAAGCCCGCGACGATCATCGCGTCGATCATGGTCTCACGGGACTCGCGCCGGCTAGTCCCTTAACGAACGACGGCGGCTGTTTCCGGAAACAGTCGGGATCCCCGCCCGGGTCCGAGGTCATTCAATGCTTCGTGCTGATCCGCCGCCGGGAGGCGGCGCGGCGCAGGGCCAGGGCGACCAAGGTCTCGACGAGCTTCTTCGTCGGCAGGCCCGTCTCGCGCCACAGCCGCGGGTACATGCTGGCCGGAGTGAAGCCGGGCAAGGTGTTCGGCTCGTTGAAGTAGACCGCGCCGGTCTTCTTGTGCACGAAGAAATCCACGCGGGCCAGGCCGTACAGGTCGAGGGCGCGGAACGCGGCCAGGGCCACCTCGCGCACGCGCGCGGAGACCCTCGCCGGCACCGCCGCGGGGATGACGAAGTTCGCGCCGTTCGGGTCGAGATACTTCGCCTTGTAGTCGTAGAACTCGGCGTTCGGCAGGATCTCGGCGCAGAGCGAGGCCTTGAGCTCGAAGCGGTCTCCTTTCGAGGCCCAGGGGTCGCCGAGCACGGCGGTCTCGACCTCGCGCGCGGGGATGCCCTTCTCGACGAGCGCCTTGTCGTCGAAGCGCAGCGCCTCGCGCAGCGCGGCGGCGACGCCGGAGGGCCCCTTGACCTTCACGACGCCGACGGATGAGCCCATGCGCGCGGGCTTGATGAAGACGGGAAAGCCGAAGCGGCGGGCGGCCGCGGCCGCCTCGCGCGGGGTCCGCGCGACGGCCCACGGCACCTGGGGCAGCCCGGCCGAGTGGGCGACGCGCTTGGTCGCCTCCTTGTCCATGCCGGCCGCCGAGCCCAGGACGCCGCAGCCGACGTAGGCGACGCCGGTCAGCTCGAGCAGGCCCTGCATCGTGCCGTCCTCGCCCATGGGGCCATGCAGCACGGGGAAGACGCAGTCGCGCCGCCCCAGCGAGGTGAGCAGCTTCCAAGGATCTTTTTTTATGCCGTTGCGCCGAAGGCGAAGAACCGAGGCTCCTCCGCGATGCAGCGAGCCCGGCGTCTCGGCCAGAAGGCGCTTGGGGGAGACCTCCACCCATCCGTTATCCGTCCCGATATGGATCAGTCTGACCTTGAAGCGTTTCGCGTCGAGGTTGGCGACGACGCACTGCGCCGATACGAGGGAGACCAGCCTTTCCGCCGATCTCCCGCCGCACAAGACGACCACGGTCGAGCGCTTCATCTCGCGGGGGAGGCCAGGGCCTTGGCGACCTTGCCCAGAAGGGCCGGGAAGTTCAGGGGCTTGAGCACGTAGTCGTCGGCGCCGGCGGCGAAGGCCTCGTCGATCTCCTTCGTCACGCTCGAGCCGGTGCACATCAGGACCTTCAGGCCCTTAGTCTTCGGGTTCTGGCGGATCAGCTGCACGACCTCGATGCCGCTCATGCCCGGCATGTTCCGGTCGACGATGGCGAGGTCGATGGCCTTGCGGCGCAGGATCTCGAGGGCCTCGGTCCCGCCGGCGGCGAGCTCGAACTCGTGGCCCTGGGCCAGGAGCACTTCCTTGATGAGATCCCGTATGTATTCCTCGTCGTCGACTATCAGCACGCGCGCCATGGGGGAATTATAGCCTTATAAAAAGAGCGCGGCGGCGGCGCCGCACGCCGCGATGACCGCGGCGTCGGGGGCGCCGAGCAGGACCGCGGCCGCGGAGGCGGCGGCGAGCAGGGCGGCCGCGGGCGTGCCGAGCGTGGTCCCGGCGAGGGCGAGCGCGGCGGCGCCGACGGCGCCGATCGCCGCGGCCGTCGCTCCGCGCGCGAAGGCCTTCAGGCGCGGGTCGCGCTCGAGCCTCTCCATCCAGGGCCCGACGAGCAGGACGAGGAGCCAACCGGGGACGAAGGCTCCGGCCGCGGCCGCGAACGCGCCCCCGACGCCGGCCGCGACGAAGCCGACGTAGGCGATCGCCATCACGATGGGGCCCGGCGTGACGAGGCCGGCGGACACCGCGTCGGCGAACTGGGCGTCGGTGAGCCAGGCGCGGCGCACGACGGCGGCCTCGCGCACGATCGGCAGGATGGCCTGGCCGGTGCCGTAGACGAGCGCGCCCGCCTGGAGGCCGACGAGGAACAGGGCGAGGAGGCCCGCCGAGGCGGCGCCCCGCGCCTTGGTCCCGCGCGACGCGCGGAAGGCGAGGAGCGCTCCGGCCGCGAGCACGGCGGCGGTCGCGTCCTCCGGGCGGAGGACGCACCAGGCCAGGGCGGCGATCGAAATCGCCTTCTCGAGCCGGCCCGTCAACGCGATCCGGAACAGCTTCACGGCGGACAGCGCGATCACCGGCACGACGGCGCTGCGCATCCCGAGGACGAGGTTCCCGAACCGGCCCCCGGAGCCATAATGCGCGTGGGCGGCGGCGAGGGCGACGACGAGCAGGAAGGGCACGAGCAGGAAGCCGGTCAGGGCGGCGAGGGAGCCGAGCGCGCCGGCACGGCGCCAGCCCATGTACACGCCCGCCTGCGTCCCGACGGGCCCGGGGCAGATGTAGGCGAGCGCGACGCCCCGGTCGAACTCGGCGGGGGTGACCCAGCGGCGCTCGTCGACGAGGTCGCGGCGCATGGCGAGGAGCTGGGGGCCGACGCCGCCGAACACCGTCGCGCCGAGCCTCAGGAAATAGAGGAAGACCTCCACGGCCGCGTCAGACGGTCGGGGCGCCGAGGAGCTGGAGGACCTTCTTGACGAAAGCGTTCTTCTCGAAGGGCTTGAGCATGACCTCGTCCGCGCCGGCGTCCTTCGCGCGGGACAGCGCGTCCGAGTAGCCGGTCAGCACCATCACCGGCGGGCGCTTCTCGCGAGGCAGCCGCTTGAGGCGGGAGAGCACCTCGAAGCCGTCCATGCCCGGCATCATCACGTCGAGGATGACGAGGCTCGGCATCTCCTCCTCGATGCGCTCGAGCGCCTCGAAGCCGGAGTGCGCCGTCGAGATCGACAGGTTGCGGCTGACGCTCGCGAGGAACAGCATCAGGACCTCGACGAGGTCGGGGTTGTCCTCGACGATGAGGACGCGCTTCTTGCGCACCGTCTCTGAGCCGTCGACGACGGCGGGAGGCGCGTCCTTCGCCGAGACCGGCAGCTCGAGGCGGGCGGTGGTCCCGCGCCCGGAGCCCTCGCTCTCGATCCAGATGCGGCCGCCGAGAGCCTCGACGATCTGCTTCGAGAGGGGAAGGCCGAGGCCGAGGCCGGGGTATTCGCGCGTCGGGCCCTGGTTCGCGGCGGAGAAGGTGTCGAAGATGTGCGGCAGGACCTCGGGCGGCACGCCGGGCCCGGCGTCGACGACGGACAGGCGGGCGTGGCCTTTCTCGGTCGCCACGAGCACGCGCAGCGCGCCTTCGACGGGGCTGAACTTGCAGGCGTTGGAGAGCAGGTTGTCGATCACGTCGCCGAGCTTCTCCTCGTCGGCCATCACCCAGATCTCGGAGGTCTGCTGTTCTGCGGTCAGCTTCAGCTTGCGGCGGCGGATCTCGCGTCCGGCGCGCTCGAGCGCGGCCGCGACGAGGCGGTTGAGCTCGACGGGTTTGAGGAGGAGCTGCTTGCGGCCCTCGTGGACCTCGCGGATGCGCAGGATGTTGTTGAGGGTGGCCATCAGGCCCTCGGCGCGGTCGATCATGGAGGTGAGCGCCTTCTGCTGCGCCTCGTTGAGGGGGCCCATGCTGCCGTCCTTCATCGTGTTCGCGTAGCCGATGACGACGGTCAGGGGGGTGCGCAGCTCATGCGAGACGTTCGCGATGAACTCGTTCTTCATCTGGTTGACCTGGCGCAGCTCCATGTTCTGGTTGACCAGGTCGCGAATCTCGATGACGCGGCGCAGGAGCTGGCCGAGGTCGGTCTGACGCAGGTCCCTCTGCGTGATGTAGTCCATCGCGCCCTTCTTCATGGCGGCCACGGCCACCTGCTCGTTGCCCGCGGCCGTGGTCATCACGACGGCGGTCTTCGGGTGGTGCTGGCGGATCTTCTCCAATATATCGAGGCCGTTGGTGGGGGGGAGGCGGTAGTCGAGGAAGACCAGGTCGTAGGGGACGTCCTTGAGCTTGTTGAGGGCCTCGTCGCCGGTGCCGGCGGTCCCGACCTTGAGGGTCACGCCGGGGACTTTCTCGAGCTCGCCCCGGAGCACGGTCCGGGCGTCTGGCTCGTCGTCGACGACGAGGACGGAGAAGGCGAGTTCAGCGGAGGTCGGCACGGACGGCATTGTAGCAGACCAATCCCATGCCGTCCACCCTCAGGACACGGCCCCGTAACGGCGCCGCCGCGCGCTTCCTTGATAAGGAGCCGGCCTAAAAGGTAAAATGCACCTTCATGACCTCCCGAACCGCCGTTCACCCCGCTTTGACCAAGGTTTTGATCGACGAGGACGTCCTCCGGGCCCGGATCAAGGAGCTCGGCGTCCAGATCACGCGCGATTACGCGGGCAAGCGCCTGGTGGTCGTGGGCGTGCTCAAAGGAAGCGTCATCTTCCTCGCCGACCTGCTGCGCGCGATCGGCCCCGAGGTGGACGTCGAGACGGACTTCGTGGCGGTCTCCTCCTACGCGGGGACGGCCTCGACCGGCGCCATCCGCACCTTGCTCGACCTGCGCCAGAGTCCCGAGGGCAAGCATCTGCTGCTCATCGAGGACATCGTGGACACCGGCCTGACCTTGACCTCCCTGACCGAGACCCTGCGCGCGCATCATCCGAGCTCGCTCGAGGTCTGCACCTTGCTCGACAAGACCGAGTGCCGGAAGGTCCCGTTCCAGCCGAAATACGTGGGATTCAAGATCCCGAACGAGTTCGTCGTGGGCTTCGGCCTCGACTACGACGAGCGCTATCGGCAACTGCCGTGCGTGGGAGTGTTGAAGATCTAGATGGACAATAAAAACCTGAAGCAGCTCGTCATCTGGGGCCTCGGCTTCGTGCTCCTGCTGACGTTGTTCAACAGCGTGAAGACCGTCCCGCTCGAGGCCGAGATCCCGTACTCCGAGTTCAAGGCCCGTCTGCGCGAGGGCACGATCACCCAGGTCCGCATGCGTCCGGACATGATCAGCGGCGACTACCGCGACAAGAAGGGCACGACCCAGCACTTCCGCGCCCTGCCCCTGCCCGACCCGAAGCTCGTGGAGGACCTCGAGGCGCACAAGGTCTCGGTCTTCCAGGGCGAGCGCGACCGCAGCGGCATGTACGCCTTCGCGCTGAACCTCGGCGGCATCCTGCTCTTCTTCTTCCTCTGGTGGTTCTTCGTGATCCGCCAGGTCCAGGTCGGCGGCAAGCAGGCGATGTCCTTCGGCCGCTCCAAGGCCAAGATGGTCGACGAGAAGAAGAAGAAGACGACCTTCGCCGACGTCGCCGGCTGCGAGGAGTCGAAGGAGGAGCTCCGCGAGGTCGTGGACTTCCTGAAGACGCCCGACAAGTACCAGAAGCTGGGCGGCAAGATGCCGCGCGGCGTGCTCCTGTTCGGGCCTCCCGGCACGGGCAAGACCTTGCTCGCGCGCGCGGTCGCCGGTGAGGCCGGCGTGCCGTTCTTCTCCGCCTCCGCCTCCGAGTTCGTCGAGATGTTCGTCGGCGTCGGCGCCTCGCGGGTGCGCGACCTCTTCGACCAGGCCAAGAAGGCCGCGCCCGCCGTCATCTTCATCGACGAGCTCGACGCGGTCGGACGGGCCCGCTTCGCCGGCATCGGCGGCGGGCACGACGAGCGCGAGCAGACTCTCAATCAATTGCTGATCGAGCTCGACGGGTTCGAGCAGAACCAGGGGATCATCCTCATCGCCGCCACCAACCGCCCCGACGTGATCGACACCGCGCTCCTTCGGCCCGGCCGCTTCGACCGGCAGATCAACGTGCCCGTGCCCGACTGCAAGGGCCGCGAGGCGATCCTCAAGGTGCACTCCCAGATCGTGAAGATGGCGCCGGACGCCGACCTCGCGGTCGTCGCCCGCCGCACCCCGGGCTTCGCCGGCGCGGACCTCGCCAACGTGATCAACGAGGGCGCCTTGCTTGCCGCGCGCAAGAACAAGGAGGTCGTCGAGCTCGCCGACCTCGAGGAGGCCATCGAGCGCGTCATGGCGGGGCCGCAGAAGCGGTCCAACATCATGTCCGACCGCGAGAAGAAGATCGTGTCCTACCACGAGTGCGGCCACACGATCGTCGCCAAGATGCTCCCCGGCACCGACCCGGTGCACAAGGTCTCGATCCTGTCCCGCGGCTTCGCGCTCGGCTACACCCTCCAGCTGCCGCTGGAGGACAAGTATCTGACCTCGCGCGTCGACATCACCAACCGCCTCGCGATCCTGCTCGGCGGCCGGGCCGCCGAGGAGCTCGCCTTCAACGAGATCACGACCGGCGCCGCGGACGACCTGTCCAAGGCCACGGCCTACGCGACGCGCATGGTCACCGAGTTCGGCATGAGCGAGATCGTCGGCCCGCTGTCGCTGAAGAAGCCCGACCAGGAGATGTTCATGGGCCGCGACCTGAACAAGGGCGGGGCCTTCTCGGAGCGTACGATGCAGCTCGTCGACGAGGAGGTCAAGCGCATCGTGACCGAGGCGCAGGCGAAGGCTCGCTCCATCCTGTCCGCCAACAAGAAGGCCCTGGACACCTTGGCGCAGTCCCTGTTCGACCGCGAGGTGCTCAACGGCGACGACATCGACGCCGTGCTGGCCTCGGCCCGAGCCTGATATCGTGACCGCGACGATGACCGAGCCAAGATCAGGCGGCGAGATCGCGAAGCGATTTCGCAAGCCGTCGATCATGGGGGTCGTCAACTGCACGCCGGATTCGTTTTACGCGGGAAGCCGCGCGGCGACGAGCGACCTCGCCGTCGAACGCGCCCTGAAGCTGGTGGAAGAGGGCGCGGACATCCTGGACATCGGCGGGGAATCGACCCGTCCGGGTTCGGACTCGGTGCCGTTGGAAGTGGAGCGGGTCCGCGTGATCCCCGTGATCAAGGCCTTGGCCAAGCAGGTCAAGGTCCGGATCTCGATCGATACCACCAAGGCCGCGATAGCGGCCGAGGCATTAGACGTCGGCGCCGTGATCGTCAACGATATTTCCGCGCTGCGCGACGACAAGGACATGCTCAAGGTCGCGCAGCGCGCGGAGCGAGTGATCTTGATGCACATGCTGGGTGATTCGCCCAAGACGATGCAGGCCGACCCGACCTACAAGGATTGTTTCGACGAGGTCTCCCGGTTCCTGCAAGGTCGCCTCCAGTCGTTCGTCGCGGCCGGAGGCCGCGCAGACCGGGTCGTCGTGGACCCCGGCATCGGCTTTGGAAAGACGTTGGATCACAATCTCACCTTGATCCGCCGCGCCGGCGAACTCTCCGCCATCGCCCCCGTTCTGCTGGGGGTCTCCCGGAAATCGATGTTCGGAAAGATTTTGAACGACAACGGATCGGGGGACCGTCTCGCCGGATCATTATCAGTCGCGGCCTGGGCCTGCTTCAACGGCGTTTCCATTTTACGCGTGCATGACGTCCTCGAGACCCGGCGCGTCATCGAAACCCTGCGCGCCGTCTCGGAGGCCGCGTGAGCTCCCCTTCCCTGTTCGGTACCGACGGCGTGCGCGGCATCCCCGGCCAGGGCCCCCTCACGCCCGAGTCGGTGCGCGCGCTCGCCTATCACGCGGCGAAGGTCCTTCTCGAGCGCCAGGGCGTCAAGATCAACGGCCACGCCCCGCTCATCGCCGTCGGCCGCGACACGCGCGGCTCCGGCCCCGCTTTGCTGCGCTCCCTGATCTCGGGCTTCTCCGCCGCCGGCGTGCGCGTGCTCGACCTCGGGGTCATCCCCACGCCGGCCGTGTCGTACCTCGCTCCTCGCCTGGGCTGCTTCGCCGGCGCCGTGATCTCGGCGAGCCACAACCCCGCGGAGTACAACGGCATCAAGTTCTTCGACGGCGCGGGCTTCAAGATGGCGCCCGCCCTCGAGTACGAGGTCGAGGGGCGCATGAAGCGCCCCGCGCCGCCCGCGATCTCGCGCCCGCCTTTCGCCGCCGCGGACCGGGCCGGCATCTATCTGGATTTCCTCAAGAGCGCCTTTCCCGCGGCGCTCGACCTCGACGGGGCCCGCATCGTCGTGGATTGCGCGCACGGCGCGGCCGCCGCCTTCGCGCCGAGGCTGCTGGCCGGGCTCGGCGCCGAGGTCTTCGCGATCGGCGTCAAGCCGAACGGCCGGAACATCAACGACGGCTGCGGCGCGACCGCGACCGAGGCGATGCGCCGCGAGGTCAAGCGCCGCCGCGCGCACGCCGGGCTCGCCCTCGACGGCGACGCCGACCGCGCCCTGATCTGCGACGAGCGCGGCGACCTGCTCGACGGCGACGCGCTGATCGCGGCCGCGGCCGCCCGCCTGCTGCGGCGCGGCGCCCTGAAGGGCGGCAAGGTCGCCGTGACCGTCATGTCGAACTTCGGCCTGCTGTCCTACCTGGGCGGCCTCGGCGTCGACGCGGTCACGACCCCGGTCGGCGACCGCTACGTGACCGAGGCCATCGAGCGCGAGGGTCTGAGCCTCGGCGGGGAGAACTCCGGGCACATCGTGTTCCGGGACTTCGCCCCGACCGGCGACGGCATGCTGACCGGCCTTCAGACCTTGGCCGCCTGGCGCGAGTCGGGCAAGCCGATGAGCGCCCTGGGGCGGCTGTACAAGGCGACGCCTCAGGTCCTGCGCGCCGTCCGCGTGAAGCAGAAGCCGGCCATCGCCGCGCTCGGCCGCACCTCCGCCGCGATCGCCGCGGCGACCAGGACCCTCGCGGGCCGCGGCCGCGTGTTCGTCCGCTACTCGGGGACCGAGCCGGTGCTGCGCGTCCTCGTCGAGGGCCCCAAGTCCGCGGAGAACCGCAGGATCGCCGACGAGATCGCCAAGATCTATCTGACCGAGACGGGCGCAAGAGAGGAGAAACACGGATGAAGACCGAGCAGAAGCTGAAATTGGGCGTGAACATCGACCATGTCGCGACGCTGCGCCAGGCGCGGCTCGACATCGATCCCGATCCCGTGCAGGCCGCGCAGGTCGCCCGCCAGTCCGGCGCCGACATCATCGTCTGCCACCTCCGCCGCGACCGCCGCCACATGCAGGACGCGGACATCGTCAAGCTCTGCCGCCTCAAGGGCGAGACCCACGTCGAGCTCTCCGACGACCCCAAGATCATCGCCTCCGTGCTCAAGGCCCGCCCCACCTCGGTGTGCCTCGTGCCGGAGCGGCCCGGCGAGGTCTCCACCGAGGGCGGCCTGGACCTCGTCCGCAACGGCAAGAGCCTCGCCAAGACGATCGCCAGGCTCAAGAAGGCCGGCGTCGAGGTCAGCCTGTTCGTCGCGCCCGAGGCCCCGGCCGTGCGCGCCGCGCGCAACATCGGCGCCGACATCGTCGAGCTCGACACGAGCGACTACGCCAAGACCCACAGCAAGCCCAAGCAGAAGCTCGAGCTCGAGCGCCTCGAGCTCGCGGCGTACATGGCCTGGGAGATGGGCATCGTCGTCCACGCCGGCCACGGCCTCGACTACCACAACGTGGCGCCCGTCGCGCGCATCCCGCACATGTCCGCTCTCAACATCGGCTTCTCGATCGTCGCCCGCTCCGTGTTCGTGGGCCTGAAGACCGCCGTCTCCGAGATGCGCCGGGCCATCGACTAGCGCATGTGCGGCATAGTCGGCTACGTCGGGCCTAAGCAAGCCGTTCCCCTGCTCATGGAGGGCCTCAAGCGCCTCGAGTACCGGGGGTACGACTCCTCGGGCCTGGCGTCCATCGTCGACGGCGTCATCGAGCGCCGCCGCGCCCAGGGCAAGCTGACGAACCTGGAGAAGGTTCTGGCGGCGAGTCCGCTCGCCGGCTCCGTCGCCCTCGGTCACACGCGCTGGGCGACGCACGGCAAGCCGAGCGAGGTCAACTCCCACCCGCACACCGACCCGACGGGCACCGTCGCGGTGATCCACAACGGGATCATCGAGAACTACCTCGAGATCAAGGACCGCCTGACCGCCGCGGGCGCCAAGTTCGAGAGCGAGACCGACACCGAGGTGCTCGCGCACCTCGTCGCCGAGAAGCTGGTCCAGCTCCAGCCGCCGGGCTCCTCGCCCAAGCCCGACCTCAACGAGCCCCTCCTTTTCGAGGCCGTGCGCCGCGCGCTCGGCGACGTCCGCGGCGCCTACGCGGTCGCCGTGCTCTGGTCGAAGGCTCCCGGCGTGATCGTCGCCGCGAAGACCGCGTCCCCTCTCATCATCGGCCTCGGCGACGGCGAGACCTTCCTCGGCTCCGACGTCCCCGCCTTCCTCGCCTACACGCGCAAGGCCGTGTTCCTCGAGGACGGCGAGATGGCCGTCCTCAAGAAGGACGGCGCGTCCTTCTTCAACCTCGCGGGCAAGAAGATCGTCAAGACGCCGATCAACATCACCTGGGACCGCACGATGGCGGAGAAGTCCGGCTACCGCCACTTCATGCTCAAGGAGATCCACGACCAGCCGATGTCCTGCGAGGACACGATGCGCGGGCGCCTGTTCCCGCTGAAGGGCGTGCTCGAGCGCGACTGCGGCATGAACGCGGACATATTGAAGAACGTCCGTTCGGTGCAGATGATCGCCTGCGGCACCGCCTATCATTCCTGCCTCGTCGGCCAGTACTGGTTCGAGACCTTGATCGGCGTCCCCACGAGGGTCGAGACCGCCTCCGAGTTCCGTTATCGCGAGACCACCGTCGGCCCCGACGACCTGGTCATCGCCGTTTCTCAGTCGGGCGAGACAGCCGACACCTTGGCCGCCGTGAAAATCGCTAAAGAAAGGGGCGCGAAGGTCCTCGCCGTCTGCAACACCGTCGGCTCCGCGCTCACCCGCGCCGCCGACTGGACCCTGTACACGCACTGCGGCCCCGAGCTCGGCGTGGCTTCCACGAAGGCCTTCATCGGCCAGCTGACCTCCCTCGCCGTCCTGACCCTCCACGCCGCCATCGGACGCGGCGCGATGACCGAGGCGCAGGGCCGCGCCTTCGTCGACGACCTGGTCAAGGTGCCCGGCTGGATCCGCGCCGCGATCAAGCTCGACAAGGAGATCCTCGCCGTCGCGAAGAAGTTCGCCAAGTCGGAGCACTTCCTGTTCATCGGCCGCTACGTGAACTACCCGATCGCCCTCGAGGCGGCGCTCAAGCTCAAGGAGATCTCGTACATCCACGCCGAGGGCTATCCCGCCGGAGAGCTCAAGCACGGCCCGATCGCGCTGATCGACACCGAGATGCCCGTCGTCGTCATCGCGACGCAGTCCCGCGTCCTCGAGAAGACCCTGTCGTCGCTCGAGGAAGTGAAAGCCCGCGGCGCGCGGGTCATCGTCGTCGCCACCGAGGGCGCGGGCGAGTTCAAGGACTGCGAGGCCGTCCTGCGCCTGCCGCCGGTCCCCGAGCTCCTGTCGCCGATCGTGAACATCATCCCGCTCCAGCTCCTCGCGTATCACGTGGCGGACCTGCGCGGCTGCGACGTCGACCAACCCCGCAACCTGGCGAAGAGCGTCACGGTCGAGTAGGATGGAGCTCGGGGTCGACCTCGTCGAGATCGGGCGGATCAAGTCGCTGGCCCGCCGCAACCCGAAGTTCCTCCCGCGCGTGTTCTCCGCTCACGAGATCGCCTACTGCAAGAGCAAGAAGAACCCGTGGCCCCACTTCGCCGTGCGCTTCGCCGCCAAGGAGGCCGTCTACAAGGCCCTGGGCAAGGCCGAGGTACCGCTGACCGCGATCTCGGTCAAGCGCGGCGCGGACGGCCGCCCGTCGGTCAAGATCCACGGCAAGCCGGTGCGCGGACTCAAGCTCTCGCTCTCCCACGGCCGCGACCACGCCGTCGCCTTCGCCGTGCTCGCGCGTTGATCGACGCGCGGCGCTACTTCAGCCGCGGCCCGGGGCCGCGCGTCCTGCTCCTCGGCGGCGTGCACGGCGAGGAGAAGCCCGGCGTTCTCGCGCTCGAGCGCCTCGACGCGGAGCTCGCGTCCGACGGCCTGTCGCTGGCGCGCGGCCAGCTGACTATCGTCCCCCGGGCGAACGCCGAGGCCGTCGCGCGCGGCCTCCACTTCGTCGACGAGAACCTCAACCGCGTCGTGCGGCCTCACCCCGCCCCCGCGAACCGCGAGCAGGCGCTCGCCTCCGAGCTGGCCGCGCTGATCGCCGCGCACGACGCCGTCCTCGACCTGCACGGGACCCAGGCGCCGACGGTCCCCTTCGTCTTCCTCGACGACGAGTCCGTGCCCGTGCGCGGCTGGGCCGAGGCGCTCGGCGCGGAATATCTGATCCTCGGCTGGCCCGCGCTCTATGCCGGCTCGGACGCGCTCACGACGACCGGCTACGCCCAGAGCCTGGGCAAGCGCGCGCTGACCGTCGAGGCCGGCCGGAACGACGACCCCGCGGCGGCGGAGTTCGCCTTCGACGCGGCGCGGCGGGCGATCGCGCACTTCGGCCTGATCATCGGCACGCCCCGGCGGCCGAGGCCGAAGGCGCTGCGCTTGACGGCGATGGTCCGGCGCGAGAGGGAGGGGAAGTTCGCGCGCCCCTGGAAGAACTTCGATCCCGTGGCGAAGGGCGAGCCGATCGCGCGCTACGCCGACGGCGTCGAGCTCCTCGCTCCGGAAGATGCGTTCGTCGTCATGCCCTACGAGGCCGCGGCCGTCGGCGAGGAGTGGTATTACCTCGCGGTCCCGGCCCAACTGCCGGAAAACTACTGATAATCACTATTCCCGGGAATAGTGATTATCAGTAGTTTTCGCCCCTGACTGTTTCCGGAAACAGCCGCGCGACTCGCACCGGTGCGAGTCGCTCACGGCCAGGGATGGCGCGGGTAACGCCGCTGCAGCTCCTTTTTTACCGTGGGATAAGCATTGGCCCAGAACGACGCGAGGTCCTTCGTCTTCTGCACGGTGCGGTGGTTGGGCGCCAGAACGTCGAAGGTCACCGGAAGGCGTCCCTCGCAGAGCGCGAGCGTGCCCGTCATCTTCACGAAGTCGCCCAGGCGCGCCGACAGCTCCGGCGGATGCGTCTCGTGGTAGGTGAAGCGGCCGGTCTTGCCCGAGGGCAGACGCTTCGTCGCCGGCAGCGCGCGGTCGAGGAAGTCCGCCAGGCCGCGCCCCAGGTAGCCCTCGATGTGCGGCAGAAGGCTCACCCGCTCGATGTCCTTGAGGGAGTTCTTCCCGGCGCAGGCCTCGCCGTAGATCAGCCGCCAGTCGTCGGCGCTCATCTCCGGGTAGCCCATGTCGGGATACAGGCGGCGCGCCAGCGCGATGCGCACGACGAGCTGGCTCGCCTTGTCGTCGAGTCCCGGATGCCGCAGCTCGCCCGAGGCGAACTTCTCCGCCCAAAGGTCGGCGGCGATCTTTTTGTATTCTTTTCGCGCGGTGACCTCGCGGCGAGAGATGACGAGACCTCGAAACAGGAGACGGTCTTCTTTGATGACCCGGCCCTTCCTGTCGTCGAACTCCGCCGACGGCGTCCAGGCGCATTCCTCGGGGAAGGCCGCGAGGATCGCCTCCGGCGTGAACGGAAGATGCAGATTGATCGCGACCTGCCGGGCCTGCCCTCCTCCGGCGCGCTCGCGCACGTCGAGCGCGATCAGCAAGGGAGGCGGGTCCTTCGCGGCGGGCAGCAGCGCCCCGCGCCCGTCGCCGAGCCGGTAGAAGGACCCGTCGCCCTCGCGCGCGGCGAGGCGGTCCGAGAAGGCGTCGAGCCAGGCGAGCGGGAGCGCGCCGGCGGTCGCCTCGGGAAGGGCTCCGCCGGGGTCCTGGTACAGCCGCTTGAACTGGCGGAACACCTCGGAGGCCTCCCACGACGTCTCCTCGCGCGCGCCGGCCAGGAGATCGGAGGCGAGCGCGGTCAGGTCCGCCGTCCGGCCGGGGCGAGGATCGCCCGCGGTCTCGAAGACGGCGGCCATGGCGCAGGCGCGCTCGTACGCCTCGGGGCCCAGGGCGCGCGCCGCTTCCAGGACGCTCGCCACCCGCGGCGGGGCGGGGTAGCGCAGCAAGGCGCGCCCTTTCGCCGTGACGCGGTCCTGGGCGTCGACGGCTCCGAGCGCGGACAACGTCTTTCCCGCCGCGGCCCAGGCGTCGGTCTTGGGGGCGGTGACCCAGTCCACCGGCGCGGGGAGCGACGCGGCCTGAAGGCGCAGGGAGCTCAGCTCGAGCCTTAGGATCTCGGGCACGAGGCTCGGGGCCATGCCCGTCTCCTCGGACCGCGACCAGAGGCGTACGCAGCGTCCGGGCGCGGTGCGCCCGGCGCGGCCGGCGCGTTGGGCGGCGTTGCTCCGGCTGATGCGCGCGAGATACAAGGTGTTGATGCCGCGCGCCGCGTCGTAGGCCGCGACGCGGTGCAGGCCGCTGTCGATGACCATGGTGACCTGGGGGATGGTCAGCCCGGTCTCGGCCACGTTGGTCGCGACGATGACCCGGCGGCGGGGGGACTCCTCCAGGACGCTCTGCTGCTCGGCGAGGTCCATGCTCCCGTGCAGCGCGTGCGGCTCGAGGTCCATCTCCCGGCAGTAGGGCGTCAGGACCGTCATCGCGCGGCGGATCTCGCGCAGGCCGGGCATGAAGACGAGGATGGAGCCGTCGAGGCCCTCGCGCGCGAGCTCCTTGAGCGCCGCGAGCGCGCCCTCCGCCGGACCTCCGCGCGAGTCGAGCGGATGGTGGCGGATGTCGACGGGGAAAAGCCGTCCCGGCACCTCCACCTTGGCCGCTTCGGGCAGATAGCGGGACAGCGCCTCGGCCTCGAGCGTCGCCGACATGACGGCGATCTTCAGGTCGGGCCGCTTCCCTGCGCGCAAAGCCTTCAGCCAGGCGAGGGCCAGGTCGCAGTCGAGGCTCCGCTCGTGGAACTCGTCGAGGAGCACGGCTCCGACGCCTTTGAGCTCCGGATCCCTCATCATCTGCGCGACGAAGACGCCGTAGGTCTGGAAGACGACTATGGTGTCGGCGCCGCAACGGCTGTCGAAGCGGACCTGGTAGCCGATCGCGGCTCCAAGGCTCGTCTTCGTTTCCACCGCGACCCGCCCGGCGAGGCTGCGCGCGGACAGGCGGCGAGGCTCGAGGACGAGGATCTTCCCGGGGAATCTCCCCAGCAGATACTGCGGGGTCTGCGTGGACTTGCCGCTGCCGGTCGGCGCGGTCAGGATCAGCGCCCCGGCGCGGCCGAGCTCGGAGACGATCGCGTCGCGGAACGCCGCGATCGGCAGGGCCCGGTCCATCAGGAGTTGAGCCTCAGGCCGCGCTCGTAGCGCGCGTTCATGCGCCGGTGCGAGGCTCCGAGCAGGTACGAGAGCTTCAGGCGCTGGTTGAGCAGGGCCTGGCGCCACGGCCCGTTGACGCGGAAGCGCACCGCCGAGGTCTCGACGACGAAGGGGGCGAGCGCCGGAGGGCCGCTCTCGCGCAGGATCAAGGACAGCTCGGTGTCCTCGAAGATCTCGACCGGGGGGATGGGGCGGGTCAGGAGCGCCTTCTCGAAGAACACGCAGTGGTCGAGGTAGACGATGCCGCGGCGCGAGGCGCGCACCCGGTTCGAGTACCAGCTCGTGAAGCGCAGCAGGGGATGGTCCCAGTCGAAGGCGTGGGTGAACCCGCCCCAGCCCGCCCGGCCCGCGCGCGCGGCGAGCCAGCGCAGGCCCTCGGCCGGGACGAGCGAGCGCGGGTGATGGAGCAGGATGGTGGGGTGGGACGCGGCGTCGATGCCCGCCTGCAGGCGCGCGCCGCGCGAGGGGCCGTCGACGCGCACGAAGCGCGCGCCGGATCCCTCCGGCGGCGGGGCGTCGCCCGCGCAGACCGCTTCGAGGCCCGGGACCTCGGCCAGGCGCGCGAGTATGCGCGGCAGCCAGTCGGCGCCGCTCCCGTGGACGGGGATGACGACGGTGACCTTCACG
The DNA here is from genome assembly GCA_016182905.1 of Elusimicrobiota bacterium. Classification (NCBI taxonomy): domain Bacteria; kingdom Pseudomonadati; phylum Elusimicrobiota; species Elusimicrobiota bacterium. The sequence goes on along the minus strand of JACPFR010000056.1, from coordinate 23,815 downwards.
GCGAGCAGGACCCCCCGCCGAGGACGCAGAACGAGGCGCAGTGCGGGTGCTGGAGCGCGACCGGGCGCCACGACTCCCGCAAGGTCGCGCCGAGCTCGAAGCGGGGATCGTACGGGATCAAGGTGCAGGCCACGACCGCGGGGCGCTCCGCTCCGCGCCGCTTGACGACCATCCGCGAGGAGGCGCACATCACCGACTCGGGCGCCTTGCCGAGGAGGCCCCAGCACTCGGTCGTGATCTCGGGCAGGTCTCCCGGCGCGCCAATCTCGGGGAACACCGTCAGCTCGACGTCCCGGCCGACCGCGCGGCGGTAGCCCTCGCGCGCGGCGGCCTCGTCTTCGTCGACGAAGGCGCGCCCCGCCACGGAGACGTCGAAGCCCGCGTCGAGCAGCCAGCGCAGGCCGGCCAAGGTCTTGTCGTAGGCTCCCGCGCCGCGCTCCGCGTCGTGCGCCGCCGCGATGTGATGGTCGAGCGACACGCGCAGGCGCAGGCCGCGGCCGCGCCGCACGAGCAGGTCGAGGAGCTCGCGCCTGCGGTTCATCATCGGGGCCATCGCGTTGGTCAGGATCAGCGCCTCGAAGCCGCGCTCGAGGCACTCCCCGGCCATCGCGATCAGGTCCGGGTTCAGGAACGGCTCGCCGCCGGTGAAGCCGACCTCGCGCGCGCCCGCGTCGCGGGCCTCGTCGAGGAAGGGCCGGACGTCGGCGGCCCTCAGGTACTCGAGGCGGTCGTTGCGGGGGGAGGACTCGATGTAGCAATGCGCGCACTCGATGTTGCAGAGCGTGCCGGTGTTGAGCCACACCGTCGTCAGCGTCGCGGGCTCGACCTTCGCGCGGGGCTTGCCCTGCGCGGTGGTTTCCGCGACGGCCCATTTAGCAGCAGGCACCGTCGTTCCTCGGCTCCGTCGCGAACGGCATGTTCGTCCCGCACCCCGGGAAGATGCCGAAATGCGTCTTCATATCCCCGAAGAAGTCGAAGTGGCGGCCGAGGCGGCTCTTCTCGAGCATCAGCGAGGTGTTGCCGCACACCGTCATGATCCGCCCGGTCTCGAAGCGATGGTGGCCGTCGAGCTCGAACTCCCGGGGCGCGTCCTCGATCGTTCCCTTGTACCTCACCGCCTGGCCGTAGTCCTCGCAGGCGGGCTCCAGGCCCTCGAGCTTGAACAGACGGTAGGTCGCGGAGTAGAAGCCGATGCGCCCGGCGCGCTCGCGGATGGGCCCCGCGTCGATGGAAAGGGGCCGCGACTCGACGAGCCGCGGGTCGGCGAACCCCGCGCGCTTGGCCAGGGCCAGGAAATCGTTCCAGTACAGGGCGCCGCCCAGGCACTCCCCGTACAGCACGGGGTCGTTCCTCAGCTCCTCGGGCACGCGCCGGTCGGCGTAGACGTCGGAGAAGTACATCTCGCCGCCCTCCTTCAGCACGCGCCGGGCCTGGCGCAGCACGGCCTCCTTGTCGCGCGCCAGGTTGATCACGCAGTTGGACACGATCAGGTCGTACGACGCGTCCTTCAGTCCGAGCGCGTCGAGCCGCGAGATGTCGCCCTTGAGGAACTCGACGTTCCCGTAACCGAAGGCCAGGGCGTGATGCGCGCGGTTGCGCTCGGCGACCGCGAGCTGCTCGTCGGTCATGTCCACGCCCGTGACGCGCCCGGAGGCGCCGACCAGCTGGGACAGCAGATAGCAGTCGCGTCCCGACCCGGACCCCAGGTCGAGCACGCTCAACCCCGTCAGTTCCGCGGGTATCGTCAGGCCGCAGCCGTAGTAGCGCGCGACGACCTCGTCGCTCACCTTCGCGAGGGCCTCGCGCACCTTGCGCGGCAGGGCCGCGGGGGAGCAGCAGGCGTCGGTCTTGAGGTCGGCCCCGCTCTTCAAGGTCTTTCCGTAATAGTCGCGGACTCCGGCTTCGATGTCGATGGGCATGGGGGAGCCTCCGTGAAAACGTCCCAGATTGTACTGAAGTGGGTGCGCGATCGGACCGGGGCGTTACAGGCAGTAGCGTTGCGTCGAGGAGTAGGACGGCTCCCCGCCGTCGGAGGTGCCCGTATGACGACCCGGAACGACTGCCAAAGCTGCGGCATGCCCCTCAAGAAGGACCCCAAAGGCGGCGGCACGTATTCCGACGGGTCGAAGAGCCACACCTACTGCAGCCTCTGCTACGCCGACGGACGCTTCACTCATCCGGACATGACGGTCGACCAGATGAAGATCCTCAGCGCCGCCAAGCTGCACGACATGGGCTACCCCCTATTCGTCGCGCGCCTGCTGGTCCGGAACCTGCACAAGCTCGAGCGCTGGAACGCGGGCGCGTCCCGGCCGGTCGCCCCAGGCCTCGGAACGAAATAGGCGCGATAGCGCCGTGAAAATAAGGGTTTACCCGGCCTGACCGGCCTAGGGCCGCCGTGGGCGTTGATTTCCCGGTATTTGCCTGTTAGTCTATTAGGACATGGGCCGCACCCTCGTGCTGAACAGGAGCTTCCGGGCCGTCGCCGTCGCCGATTGGCGGCGGGCGGTCACGCTCGTCTACATGGGCCTGGCCGAGGCGCTCGACGAGGACCTGACCCCCTACGATTTCGAGGCCTGGGTCGCCGTCTCGTCCAACTGGGTGGAGATCCCGGCGGGGTTCGTGAACTCGACGAACCTGCGCTTCGCCGTGCCCGAGGTGATCCGGCTCGTGCGCTACGACCGGATACCGCACCGCGAGGTGGCCTTCACGCGCCACAACGTCTTCGCCCGCGACCGCTACAAGTGCGCCTACTGCGGCAAGCGCAAGTCGAGCGAGGAGCTCGACCTCGATCACGTGATCCCGCGCTCGCGCGACGGCTCCAACGAGTGGACGAACATCGTCACCTCCTGCCGCCCCTGCAACCTGAAGAAGGCGGATCGCCTGCCGGACGAGGCGGGCATGCCGCTGAAGCGCAAGCCGGAGCGGCCGCGCTGGACCTTGATGGGGAGCCTGGTGCCTCATCCGCGCGCGCACATCCCCGAAAGCTGGAAGAAGCTCCTGTCCCAAGAGAACGCGTGAGCGTCAAAGCCCTCGGGAAGGCGGAGCTGCGAGAGGGCCTCGTCGCGCGCGAGCCCGGAGACCACAAGGGGACCTTCGGCCACGTCCTCGTCGTGGCCGGCTCGCGCGGCATGGCCGGCGCGGCGATCCTGGCGGCGAGAGGCGCCCTGCGCTCCGGAACGGGCCTCGTGACCGTCGCGGTCCCGTCCGGCGTCGCCGGGACCGTCGCGGGCGCCGTGCCCTCGGCGATGACTCTGGCCTTGCCGGAGAACTCCTCCGGCGCGTTCCGCCCCGAGGGCGTGGACCTGCTGAAGGAGTACGCGAAGGCCCGGCGCGCGTCGACGATGGCCATCGGCCCCGGGATGACGACGCACGCCGACGCGGCGCGCTTCGTGCTGCTCGCCCTGTCCGGCGTGCCGGCGGCGGCCGTCGTGGACGCCGACGCGCTGAACACCTTGGCCCAGCAGGACGCCGACGGCGTCGAGCAGATGCTGCGGGCGCGCAAGCAGCCCTGCATCTACACGCCGCACCCGGCGGAGGCCGGGCGCCTGCTCGGGATGAAGAAGATCGAGGTCGAGGCTCAGCGCCTGAAGTGCGCGGAGAAGCTCGCGCGCGGCCTCGGCGGCGTGGTCCTGCTGAAAGGCCGCAAGACCTTGATCTCCTCGGGCGCGCGCACGGTCGCCAACCCCACGGGCGGGCCTGGGCTCGGCAAGGGCGGCACGGGCGACGTGCTGACCGGCCTCATCGCCGGGCTCTGGGCGCAGATGCTCGCCTCCGGACGGGTCTCCGGGGACCTGCCGTTCAAGGCCGCGGCGCTCGGCGCCTGGCTTCACGGCGCCGCCGGCGACGCCGCCGAGAAGGAGCTCACGCCGTGGGCCGTGACCTCGACCGACCTCGTGGACTATCTGCCGCACGCGTTCAAAGCCCTGTGCGCTTAAAATTGACGAGCGAGGCGGAGACGATCGCCCTCGGCGAGCGCCTCGGCCGGAGGCTGAAGCCCGGAGCGCTGGTGCTCCTGCGCGGCGAGCTCGGCGCGGGCAAGACGACGCTCGCGCGCGGCCTGGCCCGCGGGGCGGGCTATAAAGGACGGGTGTCGAGCCCGACCTTCGCGCTCGCCCACGTCTACCGCGGCAAGCGCCTGACGGTGCATCACCTCGATCTCTACCGCGTGGCGCGCGGCGAGGACTCCGAGCTCGGCCTCGACGAGCTGCTGGCCGACCCGCGCGGGGCAGTGGTCGTGGAGTGGCCCGACGCGGCCGGCGGGGTTTGGCCCAAGGACCGCCTCGAGGCGACCTTGTCCCACGCCCCCGGCGGCCGCCTCCTGGCGATGAAGGCGACCGGACCGATCGCCCGTAAAATCCTAGAATCAGGGCGTGTATAAAAGAAAGGAGCGTGAGGCGCGGCCGAACGCGAATCCGAACGCGAATATACTCGCCGTCGACGCGACGGGCGAAGTCCTGTCGGTCGCCGTCGGCTCCTTCGAGCTGAAGCGTGCGGCGAAGAAGCACGACGAGGCGCTCCTGCCGCTCGTCGAGCGCCTGCTGAAAAAGGCCAAGCTCCGCTGGGAGGACCTCGACGCGATCGCCGCCGCCTCCGGCCCCGGCCGGTTCACCGGCATCCGCATCGGCATGTCCTTCGCCGCCGCCGCGGGGTTCCAGTTGAAGATCCCCGTCATCGCGATCAGCCGCCTGGCGGCCGCCGCGGGACGGGCGAAGTCCGGCCGGGCGTTGGGAGCGCTGCCCGGCTGGAAGGACGAAGTGTACACCCAGGAGTTCCGGAAGGGGAAGGCCTTCGGCGCCGCGGCGTTCACGCCGCCGAAGGATTGGCCGGCGCTGCGCGACGCGGCCGAGAAGAGCGGTCTCTCCGTCTCCTACGGCGAGACGACCGCCGCCGACCTCCTGCCCGTCGCCCGCGCCGCGCTCGCCGCCGGGAAGATGCCGCCGTTCGAGCCCTTCTACCTGAAGCCGGCGAGCTATGAGCGGCCTCGCGGTTAGGCCGGCGGCCGCGGGGGACCTCGACGCCGTGGCCGCGATCGGCGCGCGTCCCTTCGCCGCCGGCTGGAGCCGCGCGGCGCTCGCCGGCGAGCTCGGCCGGGACGACGCGATCTTCCTCGTCGTGCCGGAGCGCGGCTACGCGCTCGCGCGCGTCGCGGACGGCGAATGCCGGCTGCTCGACCTCGCGGCGGCCGCGGACGGCGGCGGCGTCGGCCGCGCGCTGCTGTCGGCGCTGGCGCGCGCCGCGAAGGCGCGCGGCTGCGCGAAGGTCACCTTCGAGGCCTCGGCGGCGAACGCCCGGGCGCTCTCTTTTTACGCGAAGGCCGGCGCGAAGGTTGTCGGCCGCCGTCCGAAGTTCTACTATGATGGCTCGGACGCCGTGCTGATGGACCTCGACATCCCATGAACCTGCTCCTGGCGCTCCTCCTCGCCGTCCCGGCCGCGGCCTCCTCGTCGGCGGGCTCCGGAGCCTCGGCGAGCGCGCAGCAGGAATATCTGCGCGGGACCTTGCTCGAGCGGCGCGGGGCGTTCGCGGAGGCGCTGACGGCGTACGAGAACGCTCTCGCGCTCGATCCCGGCTCGGCGTTCCTCGCCGGCGAGGCGGCGGACCTGGCGCTCGAGCTCGAGGATTGGGCCCGCGCCGAGAGATGGGCCCGCCGGCGGCTCGAGCTGGCCCCCACCGACGGCAAGTCGGCGATGATCCTGGCCCGCGTGTTCTGGTCGCGCGGCCAGGAGGACGAGGCGGTCAAGGAGTTCGAGGCGGCGCTGAAGCTCGACTCCGCCTCCATCGACGCGATCATGGCGCTGACCGAGCTCATCGCGCCGAAGGACCCGAAGCGCGCCCGCTCGATGCTCGAGCGCTTCCTCGCCGCCAACCCGGAGCACGCGGCGAAGGTGCTGCACGAGCTCGGCAAGCTCGACGCGCAGGAGTCCCGCTACGCCGCCGCCGTCGAGAAGCTCCGCCGCGCGATCTCCCTCGACGAGGCCGAGTCCGACCCGGTGCGCCTGACCTTGGGGCAGGTGTACGAGATCTCCCACGACACCGCCGCGGCCGTCGCCGAATACCGCAAGGTGCTGGCCTCGATCCCGGACGATCATGAGCTGTGGGCCCACGTCGCCGAGCTCGAGGCCGCGCGCGGGGACGCGGCCGCCGCGCGCGCCGAGTTCCTGCGCCTGAAGGAGAAGCGCCCGGACGACGCCATGGCCGCCGCCTGGCTTGCCTCCGACGCGGAGCGCGCCGGCGACTTCCGCAAGGCCGCGGGCTATCTGAAGGACAGCTCGGCCCTCAAGGACGATCCGACCTTGCACCTGCGCCTCGGCTATTATCAGCTGCAGTCCGGCGGCGTGAAGGAGGCGATGAGGACTTTGCAGGAGGCGCGGACGCGCTGGCCGAAGGACGACCGCATCGCCTATTACCTGGCGTTGGGCCACGACGACCTCGGCGAGCGGGCCGAGGCGGCGGCGCTGCTGCGCGAGGTCCTCGCCCTCAAGCCCGACGACCGCGACGCCCGGTGGCAGCTGGCCACCATCCTCGAGAAGATGGACAAGATGGCGGAGGCCGAGCCGGAGTTCCGCGCGCTCATCGCGAGCAAGCCCGATGACGCGCCGGCGCTGAACTACCTCGGCTACGCGCTGGCCGACCGGGGCTTGAAGCTCGTCGAGGCCGAGGCGCTGATCCGCGGCGCCCTCGCCCTCGAGCCCGGCAACGCGGCGTACCGCGACTCCCTCGGCTGGGCGCTGTTCAAGCAGGGACGCAGCACCGAGGCCGTCGTCGAGCTCGAGGCGTCCGCGCGCGCCATCGCCGACGACGGGGCCCTCTGGGACCATCTCGGCGCCGCCCATCAGGCCGTCGGCGACGCCGGCTCGGCCTGGCTCGCGTGGCGCCTCGCGCAGAGCCTCGGCGGAGCGAAGGCCGGAGAGAAGGCGGAGGCCCTGCAGAAGGAGATGTCCGACGAGACGCTCGCCGAGCTCTGGCGCCGCCACTTGGAGGCCGTGCAGGGCGGCGTCAAGAAGCTGAGCGGCCTGTGCGAGCTCAAGGGCCGCATCGCGGGCCGCCCGGTGTCCCGCCAGGCGCTGTTCGCCTTCCGCGCCCCGCGCGAGGTGTCCTTCGAGCTGCTCGGCCCGATGTTCTCGACCGCCTGGCGCGCGCGGCTCGACGCGCGCGGCTTCTCGATGGACCCGTTCCCCGTCGAGGGCCTCGACCAGGCGCGCGTCGAGGAGGCCGCGCAAGGCGCCTTCGCCGCGATCGCGGCCGCGCTGTCCGGCGAGGCCTTCGCCCCGGGGCCGGCGCGCATGGAGCGCGGCTGGGGCCGCACGAGCCTGATGCGTCCCGCCTGGAGGATCGACCTCGAGGAAGGGATGGCGCGGGGAATCTCTCCGGCCGGCAACGGCGTCAGCGTCGCCCTGTCGGATTTCCTGCGCGCGCGCGCTCGCCAGGTCCCGCGCCTGATGGAGACCAAGGGCCGCTTCTGGGAGCTCGCCGTCTCCTGCGCTGAACCGAAAGCCGAGTTTTTTCCATGAAGCAGCAGTGCCCCGCGAAGGTCAACCTGTTCCTCGAGGTCACGGGGCGGCGCAAGGACGGCTACCACACGTTGGCCACCCTCTTCGCCAAGATCAACATCTACGACGTACTCGACATGGAGGTCGTCAACGGCAATAAGCCGACCCTCGAGATCGTGGACGAGTTGGGCACCATGCCCCTGTCCGCCGGGCCCGACAACTTGGTCCTGCGCGCCGCGCGGGCCTTCTATCGGGAGTTCCGGGTGGGCGTCGGCGTCAAGATCGTGCTGTACAAGCGCATCCCGATGGGCGCCGGCCTCGGCGGCGGGTCCTCGGACGCGGCGGGCACTCTTCTCGGATTAGCCAGGCTTTTGCAGATCGATCTGACGGCGGCCAAGAAGAAGAAGCTGCACGACATCGCGGTCAAGCTGGGCGCGGACGTCCCGTTCTTCCTGAAGGACGCCAACTTCTGCCGCGCCACCGGGATCGGCGACCGTCTGAAGCCCATCAAGATCGCCAAATCCCTTCCTTTTATGGTCCTGGTCTGGCCCGGCTTCCCGTCGCCGACCGGCCCGGTCTTCACCGCCGTGCCGCCCCGCCGCCGAAGCGATATATTGACGCGCTTGTCTCAACTTGATAAACTCATCCGTCGTCTGAAAAGCGGCCGTCCCGTCGAGGAATGGGGGGGTCTTCTTTTCAACCGCCTGGAGCAGGCGGAGTTGCCGGTCATGAAAGAAGTCGCACAAGCCCGACGCATCCTGGAGTCAGCGGGTGTGAAGGGGGTGCGCATGTCGGGTTCGGGTTCTTCGGTCTTCGGGTTTATCGGCTCGCACGCCGAAGGCGTGCGTGTGGTCCGGCGGCTCCAGGCTTACCCCTGGAAAGTCTATTTGACGAGCTGTCACGGCTGAAATCTTGGAGATCACGGAAATCCGCGTCCACCTGCGCAACGAGGACAAGCTCAAGGCGTTCGCCACCGTCACGTTCGACCACTGCTTCGTGGTCCGCAATATGAAAGTGATCGCGAGCGACAAAGGGCTCATACTCTGCATGCCGTCCCGGAAGATGCCCGACGGCAGCTTCAAGGACGTGGCGCATCCGATCACCGTCGAATTCAGGTCGTTTCTGGAGAGCAAAGTGTTCGCCTGCTACGAGCGGGAGGTTCTCCAGGCCGCTGCAGGGAACAAGGCAGACTCCCGGGTGGTGTAATGGTAACACAGCGGCCTTTGAAGCCGTTATTCGTGGTTCGAATCCACGCCCGGGAATGCAGATTTCGAGGAAAATGAAATGAGCGCGACGAAAAAGGGCCAAGGCCAGCTGTGCGTGCTGATCCTCGCCGCGGGTCAGGGCACCCGGATGGAATCCACCATCCCGAAGGTTCTGCACCACGTCGGCGGACGCCCCATGCTGTTCTACGTCCTGCGCATCGCCAACGCCCTCAAGCCGGGCTCGATCGGCGTCGTCGTCGGCCATGAGGCCGGCCAGGTCAAGGACGCGTCGATGGAGATGCTCAAGTCCGTCGGCATCGCCCGTCCGCTGCAGATGATCCACCAGAAGAAGCAGATGGGCTCCGGCAACGCCGTCCTCGAGGCGCTTCCATACCTGAAGAAGTTCAAGACCGCGATGGTGATGTGCGGCGACACGCCGCTGCTCACTTACGAATCCATCTACAACCTCTATCTGACCCATGAGCAGCTCAAGGGGCAGGCCACGCTCCTGACGGCGCGCCTGCAGAACCCGAAGGGCTACGGCCGCATCGTGCGCGGCGCCCTCGGCGAGGTGCAGCGCATCGTCGAGGAAAGCGTCGCTTCCCCGAAGGAACTCGCGCTCACCGAGGTCAACTCGGGCGCGTACTGCTTCGAGGTCGACGCCCTCGTGCAGGGCCTCAAGGAGATCGGCGCCAAGGGCCCGAAGAAGGAGCACTTCCTGACCGACGTGATGGAGGCCATCCGCGGCAAGGGCGGGCGCATCCACGCGTACACGTCCTCGAACTCCGAGGAGATCCAGGGCATCAATAACCGCGCCCAGCTCTCCACCGCCGAGCGCGTATTGAACAAGCGCATGTTGGAGAGGCTGATGATCTCCGGCGTCACGATCCGCGACCCGCAGTCCACGCACGTCGACGCCGACGTCGAGATCGGCCAGGACACGGTCATCTACCCCGGCACCATCCTGCGCGGCCACACGAAGATCGGCCGCATGTGCCGCATCGGGCCCTACACGCACATCGAGGACACCCAGATCGGCAACGAGTGCGAGGTCCGCTTCTCCTACGTGATCCAGTCGCGCCTGCTCGAGAAGACCTCGGTCGGGCCGTTCGCCCACATCCGCCCGGAGTCCACGATCGGGCCCCGCGCGCGCGTCGGCAACTTCACCGAGGTCAAGGCGTCGAGGATCGGCTTCGGCTCCAAGGTCAACCACCTCTCCTACATCGGCGACGCCGACATCGCCGAGGACGTCAACATCGGCGCGGGCACGATCACCTGCAACTACGACGGCAAGGAGAAGCACAAGACGACGATCGGCGCGAAGGCGTTCATCGGCTCCAACGTGAACCTGATCGCGCCGGTGAAGGTCGGGCGCGGGGCGAAGGTCGCCGCCGGCTCGACCGTGACCGAGGACGTCCCCGACGAGGCTCTCGCGATCGCGCGCGCCCGCCAGGTGAACAAGACCTGATATGGCGATCAAATCCCCGGAGAAGGCGGAGGCGCGGATGGCGTCACATAAGTTCGTGGAGAAGCCGCTCCCCATGGAGGGCCTCAAGACCCTGCGGGGCCTCAAGGTGTTCTCCGGAAACGCCAATCGGCCCCTTGCCGACGACATCGCCAAGTATCTCGGCGTGCCGCTGGGCAAGACCCACGTCGGACGCTTCGCCGACGGCGAGATCAACCTCCAGATCGAGGAGAACGTCCGCGGCGCCGACTGCTACGTCATCCAGCCGACCTGCCGTCCGACGAACGAGAACCTGATGGAGCTCCTGATCATGATCGACGCGCTGCGCCGCGCGTCGGCGGGGCGCATCACCGCCGTCATGCCCTACTACGGCTACGCGCGCGCCGACCGCAAGACCGCGCCGCGCATGCCGATCACCTCGAAGCTCGTCGCGAACCTCATCGTCGAGTCCGGCGCGAACCGCGTCATCACGATGGACCTGCACGCCGCCCAGATCCAGGGCTTCTTCGACATCCCCGTCGACCACCTCTACGCCGCGCCGATCATCATCGACTACGTGAAGAAGAAGGCGCTCAAGAACCTCGTCGTCGTGTCGCCCGACGTCGGCGGCGTCGAGCGCGCCCGCGCGTTCGCCAAGCGCCTCAACGCCCAGCTCTGCATCATCGACAAGCGGCGCCCGCGCCCGAACGAGGCCTCGGTCTACAACATCATCGGCGACGTGAAGGGCAAGAACTGCTTCATCCTCGACGACATGGTGGACACCGGCGGCACGCTGTGCAAGGTCGCCGACAAGATCCGCGAGAACGGCGCGCTGAAGGTCTACGCCGCCTGCGTCCACGGCGTCCTGTCCGGCGCCGCCCACGACTTGATCGCCAAGTCGTCTCTCGAGGAGATGATCCTCACCGATTCGATCCCGGTCCATGCGCTGGCCGGGGGGAAACTGACGGTCCTGTCGATCGCGCCCCTCATGGGCGAGGCGATCGCGCGGAATCATCAGGGCAAGTCCATCAGCGCTTTGTTCGTTTAAGACACAGGAGAGTAATAGAGTCATGGAAATCACGCTGAACGTCGAAGTCCGCGCCGAGAAGGGCACCAAGAAGGCGCTCTCGTCCCTGCGCGCCGAATCCCGCATCCCGGCCGTCGTGTACGGAGGCGAGAAAGCTCCGATCAGCGTCGCGCTGTCCGAGAAGGATCTCATGGCGGCCCGCCGCAAGGGCGGCGCGAACGCCATCCTGCGCCTGAAGCACGCCAAGGGCGAGGAGACCGTCATCGTCAAGGAGCTGCAGCGGCACCCGGTCACCGACCGGCCCGTGCACGCCGACTTCCAGCGCATCTCGCTGACCCAGAAGATCGAGGCGAAGGTCCCGCTGAACGTCGTCGGCGAGGCGCCCGGCGTCAAGACCTCCGGCGGCATGATGTCCATCGACATGCGCGAGCTGCGCATCAAGGCGCTGCCCACGGCCATTCCGCAGCACATCGACGTCGACGTCTCCAAGCTCGAGCTTCACCAGGGCATCCTCGTCAAGGACCTCTCGTTGGCCGAAGGCATCGAAGTCCTCGACGCCGCGGACGCCGCCATCATCCGCATCGTCCTCGCCAAGGTCGAGGTCGTCGCTGAGCCCGTCGCCGGCGCCGTCGTCGAAGGCGCCGTCCCCGCCGAGCCCGAATCCGCCTCCACGAAGGGCAAGAAGGACGAGGAAGGCAAGGTCATCAAGGAAGCGGCGAAGCCCGGCGCTCCGGCCGCCGACGCCAAGAAGGAACCCAAGAAGGAAGGCAAGTAGCCCTTTCCTTCGGTGGCGCTTAAGCTCGTCGTCGGCCTCGGCAACCCGGGCCCGGAGTACGAGAAGACGCGCCACAACGTGGGCTTCCGCCTCGCCGACCGCTTGGTCGGCGAGGCGGACTCTTTTTGGAAGGATTTTAAAGGACTGGGCATCGCCGCCAAGAGCGGCGACCTGTGGGTCGCCAAGCCGATGACCTTCATGAACCTCTCCGGAGAGTTCGTGCAGAAGTTCGCCGCCTACCACAACATCGCGCTGGAGGATATATTGATCGTCTATGACGAGCTCGCCATCCCTCTCGGCAAGATCCGTATCCGGAAGAACGGATCCGCGGGCGGTCAGAACGGCATGAAGTCCATCATCTCGCACTTTGGAACGGAGAACATATCGAGGCTTCGCATCGGCATCGGGCCTCAGCCGGAGAAGGTAAGCGCGACGAATTTTGTTCTGGGAAAATTCAATAAAAGCGAAGAAAACGAACTGGACGCCGTTCTCGCCACCGCGGCCGAGGCCGTCGGGGTCGTTCGCGAGAACGGCATCGACATGGCCATGAACCGCTATAATCCCGCTGCATGACCCCCACGCTCAAGATCGTCATCGGCCTGCTCAGCGGCGTCCTCGGCCTGGGCTACCTGTACCGCCCGGACCTCATCGAGCGCATGAACGCGGTCCTGCGCGACTACCTGCTCAACGACGCCTACATCGCCCTCGAGCGCAAGAAGTGGGGCATGTTCTTCCTGCTGGTGTCCTTCCTGTTCCTGTACACGGGCTGGTCCTCGCTGGGCCGCTGACACCCGCATGAGTGCCGACCTCGAGCAGCTGGCGCGTGATTCCGTCGCCTGGATGCGGTCCCGCTCCGCCGAGACCCAGGCCGAGGTCTTCCTGTCGAGCGGCGAGGCGCGCTCCGTGTCCCGGCGGGAGGGCGAGCGCGACGGCGTCGAGGCCTCGGAGAACGCGGGCGCCGGGGTGCGCGTGGTGCGCGACGGCCGCGTCGGCTTCGCCGCGGCCGGGGGCGCGGACCTCGAGGCTATAAAGGAATTATACGCTCGTGCCCTCGAGCAGCTGCCTCACGCCGAACCCGACCCCCGCCGCGTCCTCCCCGGCCCCCAGCCCGCCCCCGGTGACGACGCCCTGCCCGGGACCCTGTGGGACGAGGCGCTGTTCACCGCCCCGTGGGAGAAGGTCGAGGAGCGCCTGCGCGAGGCCGAAGCGGCCGCGCTCGCGTCCCCGCGCGTGGCCAAGGTCATGCGCGTCGAGTACGCGGAGAGCCGCGGGTCCGTCGTCGTCGCCGGCACGAGCGGCCTGCTCGCCGGCGAGCGCGGCGGCTCGGCGAGCGTCTCCCTCGTCGTCGCCGCCGAGGACGGGGCCGAGGTCCAGCTCGGCGAGGGTTATCGCGCCGAGCGGCGCGCGTCGTCCCTCGACTTCGCCGCCGCCGGCCGCGAGGCGGGCCTGCGCGCGTCGTCTTTGCTCGGCGCCCGCCGCGTCAAGGCCGGCAAGCGCGCGATCCTCTTCGAGCCTTGGGTCGCGGGGGAATTCCTCGAGCTGTTGGCCGAGCTGCTCTCGGCCGACGAGGTCCAGGGCGGACGCTCGCTGCTGGCCGGCAAGCTCGGCAAGACGGTCGCCTCCCCGCTCGTCACCCTGCGCGACGATCCCCGCCGCCCCGGCGGCCTGGGGTCGAGCCGATTCGACGACGAGGGCGTGCCCACCCGCGACAAGGCGATGATCGAGGCGGGCGTCCTTCGCGGCTTCTTCCACGACGCGTTCACCGCGGCCCGGGAAGGCCTGCCCTCGAACGGCTGCGCCTTCCGCGACTCCTACGCCGGCCTGCCCGGCCCCGGCGCGTCGAACCTCTACCTCGCTCCCGGCGCGGCGACGCGCGAGGCCCTCATCGCGGACACGAAGTCGGGCCTCCTCGTCGCCGAGGTGCTCGGCATGCACATGGTGGACCCCGTCTCGGGCGCCTTCTCCGTCGGCGTCTCCGGCCTGTCCATCGAGAAAGGGCGAGTCGCCCGCCCCGTCAAAGGCGCCATGATCTCCGGCAGCCTCCTCGACCTCCTGTCCCGCGTCGACGGCGTCGCCTCCGACCTCACCTTCCAAGGCTCCCTCGGCGCCCCCACCTTCCGCATCTCCTCCCTCGACGTCGCTTAACGCGTCCACCCTCGGTCTCTCCAGCGCCGGTCTTCTCATTCGAGGCGTGAAAGAGGATTGCCCATCCGTCCGCCATCGGATTTAATGATAGAACGAAATCACAAAAATTACCACGAGCAGGGGCGATGGAAGCGATCTTTTAAACATGGACGACGCCAATGGAAAATGGACCCCCGTCCTTCTCGTCGGGGCTATCGCCGTGCTGGCGGCTTTTGGGCTCGTGCTCCGGCACATGCTGCAGATAACCGGCACGGCCGATGAAAGAACGTGGACAAGAGCGATTTATCTGTTCGGAAGCGTCGAGGCGATCGCGTTCGCCGCCGCCGGCTTCCTTTTCGGCCGAGAGGTGCACCGGGAGCAGGCCGCCAAGGCCGAGCGGCGCGCCGACACGGCCGAGAAATCCACGAAGGACGCTTTAAAGACGGCGCTAGACGCCGAAGCGAAGGGGAAAGCGCTCGCCCGCCTCGCCGCGGCGAAGGCCGCGGGGCTGCGGCACCGGCGAGAAGCGTTCGCGAAGTCGTCGGGGGATTCCGCCGATATAGCGGGGCTGGCCGGCGCGGAGGCGGACCTTCAAGAGCTCGCCAAAGTTGCCGCCGACTCTTTTTTCAACAGTTAGGCCATGCCCGACCGTAGCGTCCGGGAAGCAGGCCGAGGGTAAGCCGATCGCAAGGATGCCGCGCCATTCCTAATATTTTATTGACGCAAAAATGCGTGCGCTCCTGTCCCTATTGCTTCGCCAAGAAGCATATGGACGACTCCGCCCCGGAGGACGTCTTGAGCTGGGAGAACCTGATCTATATCGCCGATCTCGCGGAAGCATCCGGCGAAAAAAATGTCGCGCTTCTCGGCGGCGAGCCCTTTCTACATCCGCATTCCGTTGAGTTCATCCTGTATTTGCTCAAGAGGGACCTTCACGTGAATGTCTTCACGAGCGGCATACTCTCGGAGAAAACGCTGGGAGAGGCGGCGCGCCATCTGGGCGGCCGAGACCCGGAGCGGCTGTCCATCGTCTGCAACATCAACGACCCCGGGATTTCCACTGCCGCGGAATCCGGACGCATCAAGAGATTCCTCGGCTCCCTCGGCCGCCTGACCAGCGCTGGATTCAACATCTATCGTCCCGATTTCGAGCTCGACTTCCTGTTCCAATTGATAAATCAATTCGGCTTGAAGCGTCACGTTCGCCTGGGACTGGCGCATCCGATACCAGGCCGGGACTATAATCAGCACGTGAAGATCGAGGATATGCGCGAAATGGCGGGGCGTCTCGTGGCGCTCATCCCAAAATTCGAGAGTTTCGGCATCATGCCGCTTCTCGACTGCGGGATGCCGCTATGCCTCTTCAGCGAGGAGCAGCTGGGGCGCCTCTACAAATTAAACGGCGGGCGGCTGAACTTCGGCTGCAGCCCGGCGTTCGACATTGGCCCGGACATGAGCGTCTGGTCGTGCTTCGCCACTTCCAATTATCAAAAGAAATCACTCTATGAGTTCGACTCCATCGCGGACATTTATGAGTTTTTCTCGGAGATGCACCGCTCCATGAGGGTCGAGGCGGGCGGGATATTCGAGGAGTGCGACGCCTGCAAGCATCGCGACAACGGGCTTTGCGCCGGCGGATGTCTGGCGCACAACTTGACGCATTTCATGAACGAGCCCAAGGTGCGCCTGGCGAGCGCCTATCCGGATGAGTGACCATATTCTGGTCTGCCCGTGCGATGAGGCGCTGATCTCGAGGATCGAGCGGAAAGCGCTTGTCGTGCGGACCGATGACGCCGGCTGGATCCGGGAGATCGATCGCCTGGCGAACGCGCGCAACAAGCTGCACGCCGTGCTGCTCTCAAGCCGGAAAGAGTCATTGACGGGGGTCCCTTTCGACGAAGACTGGCGCGAGATCCCAATCGCGCTCCATGTCGCCGGCCTCGGTCCGTTCAACGAGCTCACGGAGCGCCTTGCGCTGCTGAAGGAGCTGAATATCCGTGTATTCTCCCCGGCCAGCCCTGAGGGAATCCGCGAATCGAGGATTCTGGCCTCGTTGGGGATCGATTGCGGGCTGACTTTCGAGGCCGAGGAGCTCGACTGGGACGCGTTGGACGACCTCATGCATTACTCGGTCTACGGGCGGGCCGGCCGCGGAACTATCGAGCCGTTTCATCACGTCATGTCGCATTATGATCCCCGGACGCCCATGGATTTTGATTCGGTCTATTTCGAAAACCCCCGGCGATACCTGCATATCGACGAAAACGAGAATATCGCCTTGAATCACGCGGCACTTTTACGGGGCGAATTCATCGCGCAGGGAGTGAGCTCGCTCGGATCGATCTCGCAAAACGACGAATACCAGGCCGCCCTGGCCGTTTGGCAAGAACCCTTCCTCCAGCGAAGCGCGTGCGCCTTCTGCCCGGCCTGGAGAATCTGCCTGGGAAAATTCGCCGGCCGCCGCGGCGAGGACGCCGGCTGCCGGACGCTGTTTTCGAATTTACTGGACGCCGCCGATTCCCATCGGACGCGGGAGAAGTCCCCGAGGGCCTCGTGCCGACCATAATCTTCAAAGCCACGGAAGCATGCAATGCGAATTGCATCTACTGCGACGTGGTTCAGCGAAAAGCCCCCCGGATCATGCCCCTCGACCTGCTGGAGGTCTGCTTCAAGAGCTTCAACCGCTATCTCGAGGAGAACCCGAGGGAGACGATCAACCTGACCTGGCACGGCGGAGAGCCGTGCATCGTCGGCGCGGACTATTTCAAGGAAGCCGTCGAGTTTCAGGAAAACCACTGCCGCGCGACGAAGGCTCGACTGCATCACAGCATACAATCCAACTTGACCCTGATCAATCAGGACATAATCGACGTCCTCCGGCGCCTGGGAATCGGGACGATCGGGACGAGCTTCGAAGTGCTGCCCAATATCAGGGGCGTCGGGAAACGCCGGAATTCCGAGACGTACAATCGGTTGTTCATGAAGGGCGCCGAGCTTCTCCGAAAGAACAAGATCAGTTGGGGCTTCATCTACGTGGTGACGCGCCAAGCCCTGACGAGGCCCTTGGACATCTTCAATTTTTTAGCCAATTTCAAGCTTAACGGGAACTTCAAGATCCATCCGGTGGAAATATTCGAGAACGACGACAAGAATAAGATCGGCATCACTCCTCTCGAATTCACCGAGTTCCTGGGGGCCATCTTCCCCGCATGGTGGGAACACCGCTCGCGGTTCAAGGAGGTGGATCCTTTCAGAACTTACTTGAAGAATTACGAGGAAGGCCCCCGGCATCTAAGCTGCTCGAACTCCGGCCAGTGCGCCTTCGATCACGTATACATCGGCCCGACGGGCCGGGCATCCCACTGCGGGCGCTCGTCCGACTGGGAAGTCCTTTCATATGGGAATATCAAGGACCGGTCCCTGACCGACATCTTCCAGGATCGTCAGCGGAGGGTTCTGATGGAGCGTGACGATGTGCTGCAGGAAACGGAGTGCCGCGGCTGCGGATATTGGCGGATATGCCATGGCGGCTGTCCGCTGGATGCCTATAACGATCGAAAGGATTTCATGCACAAGACGGAATGGTGCGACGCCAAGCGGATTTTCTTGAAAAAATATTTCGAGCCGATCACCGGGTTGAAGGCCGACTTTTCGGTTCACGCGAATGCCTAGGCCATGCTGATGGATAAACCATGGATCAATGTCGTCGGCGGGTACGGGGACGCGCTGATGGTCTCGGGCGTGCTGAAGGCCGCTTTCGAGAGAAATCCTCGACAGAAGTTCAATTTGATCAGAAGAACGCGGTATACGACGATTTTCAAAGGACATCCGGCCATAGAACGCATCGGATTCCCCCCCAAAGGGGCGCGAATCATCAAGACGGATTACTGGGCGCTGGAGGAGTTGGGAGGAGGAAGCCGGCGTCCCTTTCAAATCCTGGCGCGCGCGTTCGGCCTCGCCACGCCGATCGCGGAAAATCTTTATCTGCCGGGGGCCATTCAGGACGATCCTCTGGTCGCGGGCGCCGTCCCATGGAAGAGGAAGAACGTGATCATCGCGCCGAGTTCGGATTCGCCGCGGAAAATATGGAGCATGGGAAGGTGGGAGAGGCTCGTCGAGTTGTCGTCGAGCGAGGGCCTGCTGGCGCTGCAGGTTGGCCGGAAGCGCGACCCATACGTTAGGGGAGCTTATTCCCTATTGGGGTTGACTACTCCCCGCCAGCTCCTGGCGCTGTTGAAAAGAGCGGACTTGGTCGTCACGGCGGATAATTTCATCATGCACGCGGCCCACTTGGCGGGGACGCCGGCCATCGTCGTTTTCGGCCCGACCGATGCGGCGACGTACGGGTATGACGGCCAAGTTTTGCTGTCGGCTGCCGCGGAAAGGTGCGATCAACGAAGCCGCTGCATCGGTCCGCGATACCCCAAGAATTACGCCTCGCAATGCCCGCGGCCGGAAAACCATTGCCTTGACGAAATCTCCGTAGAGCGGATTTTCGGCGAAATTCTAAAGATCATTCAGACCCAAGAGTGAACGGCTCGCCCGCGAGGCGAGCGGTACAGGGAGCCACCAATGAAGAAGGGAAAAAAGAGCGGCGGGAAAACCAAGCAGTCGGTCATCGGCAAGGCAACGCCGGCGAGACGGCAGGCGCTGAAACGAATGGCGGCCTTGGCCGCCAACAAGGGCGGGTTCAAGTCCCAAAAGAACCCCCTGGGCCCGAAAGGCCCCAAAAACAAAGTCTTTCGGTTGATAGACAGCGGTTATACCGTTTACCTCAAATACACGGACCACAACAGCTACGCGCATAGCAGCTACTCTGATCACATCAGCTACTATTACATCTCGCATTCTTCTTGAACTGACCGGCGCGGCGCAGCGACATGCCGCCGCCGCGGCGGCTAGGATTGGGACAGGACCCTTGCCGTGACGCGGCGGCGGGGCTATCCTGTTTGCGCCATGGTGCGCGCCGCCTCGATCATGCTGATCCTCTCGGCGGGGCTCGCGGCGGAGAATACGCCCGCTACGCCCCCCTATTCGAGCGATCCGCGGCTCGTGCGCTCATGGAATTCCTCGCTGGACCTGGCGCCGGCTCCGTTCTGGGCGCGGTACGACGATGGACGCGCGGCCCTCTCCTTCGTGGCGGCGCGCCACGGCGAGGACTCCTCGACGTTCCGTCTCATCGAAGAGGAGTTGGCCGCCCAGAGTCCCGCCGTGCTGATCCTCGAGGGCGTGCGCCCGGGGTCTCGACGCCCCCCGTCCGGAGGCGAGTCGGCGCACGCGGCGAGACTGGCGGAAGCTCAAGGAGTAAGGTGGCTGGGGGGCGAGCCGGCCGCCGCGAAGGAGTTGCAGGGCGTGCTCGCCGAGGATTGTCACGCCCGCCGCAAATGCACGATGCGCGATTTTCAGGGTTTCTATATTTTACGGACTTGGTTCTTGGACGCCGCTCGTCCCGAGGGCCGGCGCACCATCGGCGAGATCGTGTCCGCTTTCTCGCGGGAGTTCGGCGTGGCTCCGCGCTTGTTGATGTCTGACCCGGAGTTTGAAGCCTGGTACTCCGCCGGGAACGGGAAGGCCTTCACCGGCGAACCCGATTTCGACGAGATTCTCCCGCAACCGGACTCGCCGCTGCTGAGCCGGCGCGTGGCCGACAAAGACAGCCTCGTGCGCAACCGAGTCCTCGCCGCCCTCATCGCCGAGCAGTTGAGCCGCGCGAAGCGCATCCTCGTCGTCTACGGCGCGAGCCATCACGCCGAACTGCGCCCGGTTCTCGAGGCGATGCTCGGACCCGCCGTCTGTGCCGGAGACGCGCAGGCGGATCGTTCCCGCTGCCCGCCGTCCGGCGGGACTCGGAAGACGGATCGAATAGGAACGACGCCGCGCGAGAAGCAAGACTGACGGCGTCGGCTATCCCCAGTAGGAGCGCATGAAGCCCTTGTCCTCGGGCTTTTCGGTGCGCCGGACCTGGTCGATCAGGAGGCGAAGCTCCTTTTCCTGGCCGCCGGTGAGGTTGAAGGCCAAGCCGTAGTGTCGCGCGGTCTGATCGGTTCCGGAGCGCCCGGCGTCGCGGGCCACGCGTCCCGGCAGGTCGAGCGCTCCGCCTTTCCAGTTGACGCGGACGCGGTAGGTCGAGCCGGCCTTGAGCAGGCCGCGCACCCGCAGCAGGCAGCCGGTAAGGCTCAGGTCGAGCAGGACGCCCTCGCCGATGCGCACGCCGCCCACGGGGCCGCTGAAGACCTCGACGGCGAGGTCGCTGGGCCAACGCTGGTGGGTGCGGCCGCTCTCATTCATCGTCTTTAGGGTATCCGGGGCCGGTTACGGCGTCAATACTGAAAATAGTGGAATGCCTGACACCATCATCAGCTGGAGCTCGAGGTGTAGCGGGCCACGGAATCCTTCCAGAAGAGCCAAGAGGCGGGCAAAGCGACGGCGGTCAGGGCCAGGGCGTAGGCGATCCAGGCGGCCGACAGGCTGCCGAGCAGGGCCTTGGCGGGGAAGGTCGTCATCACCGCGATCGGGATCCCCAAGGTCAGCGCCCAGCGCACGGCCGGGGCGTAGACGTCGACGGGGAACTTGCCCATGAACATCACGTCGCGGTAGATCCAGATGGCGCTCTCGAGCTCCTGCGTGCGCACGGCGAGCGCGGCGACGAGGATGTGGATGGCGTAGATCAGGCCCACGCCGTTGAGCATCAGGAGCGCGTAGGCGGCGTAGTTCTGCCAGCCGAGGGGCGGCAGGCGCGCGAAGACCACACCCGTCATGACGATGACCGGGATGATGGTGATGATGTCGAGGAAGTCCACGCTCGAGCAGGTCATGCGGAATAAAGGGGAGCAGGGCTGTACGAGATAAAAATCGAAGTCGCCCTCGCTGACCGTGCGCCGGGCGCCGTACACGCCGCGGAACAGGATCTGCGCGGTCATGTCCACGAGGTTGAAGGTCATGAAGAACAGCGCGGTCTCGACGAGGTTGTAGCCCGCCACGGTCTCGACGTGGTTGAAGACGGCGGCCATGAAGGCGAAGAAGAAGAGCAGCCGGATCATCTTGCCGAGCAGGAAGCCGAAGGAGCCCAGGCGGTAGGTGAGCTGCGCCTGCATCGCCATCGAGGCGGTGCGCAGCCAGATGCGCCAATACTTCCGGAGCAACTCCATCAGCCGCCCTCCGCCGAGTAGGAGGCGACGCCCTTCTTCCATACCATCATCGCCGCCGTGAACACGGCCATGAGCCACAGCGCCTCCATGCCGATGAGCCTCATGGCCTCGGCGGGGGGCACCTTCTCGAGGAAGACGCGGACGGGGAAGTACACCATGTAGGGGAAAGGGGTCATCTCGAGCAGCCGGCGCAGGCCCATGGGCAGGACGTCGAGGGGGAAGAAGGCCCCGGCGGCGAACTGGAGGAACAGGTCGAAGCAGAACAGCGGCCCGCCGGACTCCGAGGTCCAGAAGGCGAGGGAGCTGACCATGAACTCGAGGAAGAAGAAGAGCAGCGACGAGAGCACGACGGCGACGATGAAAATGAGCCAGGTCGAGGGAGACAGCGGCAGGAAAAGCTCGTCCTGGACCAGGAAGGCGAGAAGGCTCACCTCGAAGAAGGACGCGGCGACGTGGACCGTCTTCTGCGCGAGGTCGAGGGAGAGGGCGTAGCCGTAGTACTCGAGCGGCCGGATCAGGTAGGAGGATATCTTGCCGCTCGAAATCTCCCCGACGAGCTGCCAGCCGCGTCCGGTGAAGACGAACGAGCGCAGGACGTTCAGCGCGAGGACGTAGGTCAGCATCTCGCCGCGCGTGTAGCCGAGGAAGGTCGCCTTGTCGCCGATCAGCGCGGTCCAGAACGAATACAGGCTCACGACCACGGCGAAGCCGCCCAGGCGGTCCATGATCAAGGTCGACCGGCGCTGGAGCGTCTCCTGGAGCGCGATCTGGTAGGCGACCCAGTACTTGTTCATTCGTGGGTGAAGAGGCGGCGCACGATGTCGTCGATGGCGACCTCCTCGACGTTGAGGTCGGCGACGGGGTAGGAGCCGAGCAAAGCGGCGGCGCTGGCGGCCATCCGGGCGCGGGGCACCTCGAGCGTGACGGTCCGCTCCTCGTACTTGACCACGGAGCCCAGGCCCTTCAGATCGCCGGGCTCGACGTCGGTCGTGAAGCGCGCGCGCAGGATCTTGTGGTCGGCGTAGCGCTCGACGAGCCGGTCGAGGGCGCCGTCGTAGAGCAGGCGGCCCTTCTCGATGACGATGACCCGCTTGCAGAGCTCCACGACGTCGGTCATGTTGTGGCTCGTCAGCATGATCGTCGAGCCGGAGCGCTTGTTGTAGGCCTTGATGAACTCGCGCACGTTCTTCTGCATGACGACGTCGAGGCCGATCGTGGGCTCGTCGAGCAGGAGGAGGCGCGGCCGGTGCAGCAGGGCGGCGGCCAGCTCGCAGCGCATGCGCTGGCCCAAGGAGAGCTTCTTGACCGGGATCGACAGGTGCTCGCCGAGCTGGAGCAGCTCCACGAGCTCGTCGAGATGGACGCGGAAGTCCGCGTCCGAGAGGCCGTAGATCGCCTGGTTGAGCTTGAAGGTCTCGAAGGCGGGGATCTCCCACCACAGCTGAGAGCGCTGGCCCATGACCAGCGAGATCGCCCGCTGGAACGACGGCTCGCGCTTCCAGGGGACGTGCCCCAGGGCCGTGGCCTCCCCGGCCGTGGGCGTGAGCAGGCCGGAGAGCATCTTGAGCGTGGTGGTCTTGCCCGCGCCGTTGGCGCCGAGGAAGCCGACGAGCTCGCCCTCCTCGATGGAGAACGAGACCCCGTCGACGGCGCGCGTGTCCTTGTACCTGCGGTCGAACAGGGATTTGACGCCGCCCCACAGGCCCGGCTCCTTGACCGGCGAGCGGTAGTCCTTGGTGAGGCCCTTCGTCTCGACCGCGAGGGCCACTTCAGCCCCTGCGGCCGATCTCGCTCATGTAGGAGAGAGTCTTGAGGCCGTCCATGCGGTCGAGGTAGACGAACCCGTTGAGGTGATCGGTCTCGTGCTGGACGACGCGGGCGGGGAAGCCCTCGTAGATCCGCTTGAAGGCCTTGCCGTCGAGGCCGTGGCCGCTGAGCTCGAGCTTGCTGTGGCGGCGCACTTTGCCGCGCAGGTCGGGCACCGACAGGCAGCCCTCCCAGTCCTCTTCGGTCTCGTCGCCGAGCGGCTTGATGACCGGGTTGAACACAACGGTCAGCTCGATGCCGTCGGGGTGGCGCTTGGTGCCCTTGGGCAGGCCCATGACGAACACGGAGAGGTCCTCGCCCACCTGGTTGCCGGCGATGCCGACGCCGTCGTACTCCTCCATGGTGACCGCCATCTCCTGGATGAGGCGGTGGATGTCCTCGGAGCGGATCTCGTCGGGCTTTATTTTGCGCAGGACCTTGCGCAGGACGGGATGACCGAGCAAGGTGACCTTCCGGGTGGCGATGCCGACGATGTTCGCGCTCATGAGGGCATTTTGCCATATCCGGACTTGTCCCGTCATCCCGAGGTAAAGCATTGACTCAAGGGAGTACCGAACTTATGCTTTAGCCTATATAGGAAATATTCCATGAGCGATCGCCAGATATTCCAATGTTGTTTCTGCGGCCTTCCTATCGCTGCAAATGACACCGACCCAGGAGAACTCGCCTATACGCCCGGATTCTCAGAGGGTGGAGAAGTTCAACCCACGCAAGGCCTGTACTGTCATGCCGTGTGTCTAAAGAAACGCTTGCACAAATCCGTCAAGCTTCT
>JACPFR010000055.1 GCA_016182905.1 Elusimicrobiota bacterium | reverse complement strand
GGGCGCGGCCGCCGCGACCGCCGCGACCGGCGAAACGGGGACGGCGGAGAGCGCGGAGGGCAGCGGGGCCGGCGCGGCGGACAAGGAGCCGTCGAGCGACGCGCGGGGCAGGGCGGCGCCGAGCGACGGCGCGGAGAGCTCGAGGCGGAGGACGGCGGCGGCGCCCGCGGAGCCGGAGACTCCGGCGCGCGCGGCGGGCGCGGCGATCGTCTGGGCGCACGCCTCGTAGAAGCTCCCGCCCGGGGTCGGCACGGTCACGGAAACGATCAGCGCGGCGGAGATCAGGCGTCGGATCATGCGAAGAGTCTACCGCGGACCCCCGCCGGGCTCCTAGGGCCCTTCGGTCGCCGGGGCCGGGGGTCTTTAGGCCCCCCGGCCGGAGGCGACATAAGAAGTCCAAAATTCGTTTACGCTCCCTTTATGGACCCGCCGCGGCCCGGACGACTACAATGACCGTGAAAGACGTGCAGGAGGATTCATGGTGAAGATCACCGTCGTCCGTAACTCGTGCGCCGCAGGACTGGGGATACTGACCATGCTCATCTGGGCGTCCGCCGCGGATCAGCCCCGGGCCGGCCGGACCCCCGAGCGAGCCGCCCGGGTCGTCAGCGCGACGCCCGGCGAGGCGCCGGAGGCGATCATCCAGCGCTGGCCGCCGCGCTCGCGGAACACCGCCGGGCTTCTGCTCGAGAAGTACGGTCGCCCCGACCAGTTCGACCGCGATACCATGGTCTGGTTCAACAACGGCGAGTGGAAAAGGACCATCGTCTACCGCCGGCGGCAGCACCGCGACCCCGCCGTGACGCGCACCGACGTCCTGGAGCAGAGCATCGGCTATCTCGTCCCGAACGACAAGGTCGCCGAGCTGACGCGCTTCAACCCGAGGATCATCGTCAGCCAGACCGCGGGCGAGCTCGGCTTCGCCTCGGAGAGCGAGGCGAAGAACCGCCTGGCCCTGAACCTGGCCGACGAGATCGTCACCGGCAAGCGGGGCGTCGCCGACGCCCGCGCCGAGTACCTGAAGACGGCGCGGCTCGCCGCCTCGGGGAAATCCTCGTCCTTGCTCGAGGCGCTGCAGTTCGAGGCCGACAACACGCGGGTCATGATGCCGACGGGCGCCGACCGGTGAGCCCGGGCGCCGCGGCCCTGCTGCTCGCGCTGGCCGTCGCGGCGCGGGCGCAGGGCCCGTCCCCGCCCCCGGCGATCAGCGGCGTGTCCGCCGCCGCCGAGGGCGGGACCGGCGCCGTGATCTCCTGGACGACGGACCAGGCTGCCGACGCCGAGGTGGATTACGGCCCGTCCGAGGCCTACGCCAACTCCGTCTTCCTGAACAGCCCGCCCGCGACGAGCCACTCCGTGCGGCTGACCGGCCTGGTCCCGGGCGCGCTCTACCACTACCGGGCCAAGTCCCGCAACGCCGCCGGCCTGCTGTCCGTCTCGGAAGACCTCACCTTCACGACGCCGCCGCCTTCCCGCGATATCCCCGCCTCCGGGCAGGCCCTGCCGCTCGTCCTCATCATGACCCCGCCGGCGGGCGCCGTCGTCTCGGGCACCGCGACGGTGTCGGCCAACGCGAGCGCCGGCGCCGGTGTGGCGAGCGTCCAGTTCCTGCTCGACGGCCAGGACCTGGGCCCGCCGCTGACCGCGGGGCCCTACACCCTGGGCTGGGACACCTCTCTCGCCGGCGACGGCACGCACGCGCTCGCCGCCGTCGTCCGCGACGCCGCCGGCCGCGCCGCGACCTCGCCCATCGTCCGCGTGACGACGGACAACACGCCCCCCGTCATCGGCGAGGTCTCGGCCTCCGCGCTCACCGCCGACGGCGCGGTCGTCTCCTGGACGACGAGCGAGCCGGCGGACGCCCAGGTCGAGTACGGGATGACGCAGGACTACGGGGACGCGACGCCGTTGAGCTCGATTAAGGTCGTCAGCCGCGGGGTCTCCCTGACGGGGCTCGCCTCCGAGGCGCTCTACCACTTCCGCGTCCGGTCCCGGGACGCCGCCGGCCTGCTCGCCGTATCCCCCGACTACCTCTTCGCGACGGGCGAACCGGCGGCGGCCTACGGCGCCGCGGGGCGGGCCGCCGCCGCGCCCGCCGCGGCCGAGGCCAAGGCCCCGCAGAGGGTGCTGACGCCCGCGCTGGCCGACGGCGTCAACGACCGGGCGGTCTTCGGGCCGGACGCCCGCGAGGTGTCCATCGTCGACATCCGGGGCCGCCGCGTCTTCCACGAGTCCTCGAACGGCGGCCCCCTCGTCTGGAACGGGCGCGAGGCGTCCGGGGGACTCGCCCCGTCGGGGGTGTACATCGCCGTCATCACGACCCGGGACGGCGGCAAGGTCTATCAGACCTTCACCCTCGCCAAATAGCGGCAAGATTAACTTGACCTTTCCTCCATGGCCGCCGCGCCCGCGCATATCTAGAATCGGGCCGAGAGGTGCCTCCATGAACATCCGATTCTCCTCACTCAAGATCCTCGCCGCCTCGGCCGCGCTGAGCGCGCTCGCCGCCGGCCAGGCGCGGGGGCAATGCCTCGCCTCCGCGGCCGCGTGGAAGAACAACGCCCTCGCCTCGCAGAGCGCCTCGTTCGGCGCGACCTTCAGCGCGATCCCGGGCGCCGCCAGGATCGACGCCCTGACCGGCCTTTCCCTGAACGCCGCCTCGAGCTACGCGAGCCTCGCGGCGATCGTGCGCTTCAACAACGCCGGCTACATCGACGCGCGCAACGGCGGCGTCTACGCCGCCGACGCCTCCATCCCTTATACCGCCGGCGCGACCTACAAGTTCCGCCTCGCGGTCGACCCGGCCGCCCATCGCTACTCGGTCTACGTCGCGCCCCCCGGCGCCGCGGAGCGGCTCCTGGCGCTGAACTACGCCTTCCGCACCGAGCAGGCCTCGGTCTCCCGCCTCGACAACTGGGCGCTCCAGTCGGGCGCCGGCAGCCATCAGGTGTGCGCGTTCGCGATCACGCCCGCGGCGCCGGGGCCGGACACCGTCGCGCCCACGGTCACCCTGACGTCGCCGGCCTCGGGCGCCGCCGTGTCCGGGGCCGTCTCGGTCGCCGCGGGCGCCTCGGACAACGTCGCCGTGGCCGGCGTGCAGTTCTTGCTCGACGGCGCCGTCCTGGGCGCCGAGGACACGACGGCTCCGTACGCGGCGGCCTGGAACACGGCCGCCGCCGCCGACGGCACGCACCACCTCGCCGCCGTGGCGCGCGACGCGGCGGGCAACAAGACGGCGAGCGCGGCCGTGACGGTCACCGTCAAGAACGCCGCGGCTCCGGTCTGTCTCGCCTCCTCGACCGGATGGAAGAACACGGCCGTCGCGCGCCAGAGCGCCGCCTTCGGCGCGACCTTCGACGCCGTCCCGGGGGCCGGGAGGATCGACGCCCTGACCGGGCTCTCGCTGGGCGCGGCGTCGGGCTACAACAGCGTCGCCGCGGTCGTGCGCTTCAACAACGCCGGCTACATCGACGCCCGCAACGGCGGCGCCTACGCCGCCGACACCGCCGTCCCTTACGTCTCCGGCGCGACCTACCGCTTCCGGCTCGCGGTGGACCCGGCCGCGCGCCGCTACTCGGTGTTCGTCACCCCGCCCGGCGCGGCGGAAAGGACCGTCGCGTCGAACTTCTCGTTCCGCAGCGAGCAGGCCGCGACCTCGAGCCTCGACAACCTGGCGCTGCAGTCCGGCTCCGGCACGCATCAGGTGTGCGGCTTCACGCTCGGCGCCGGCTCCGCGACCCCGCCCCCGCCCGCCGCCGACACCACGCCGCCGGCGACGGCCGTCACTTCCCCCGCCTCGGGGGCCACCGTCTCCGGCTCGGCGTCCGTGGCCGCGTCGGCGACGGACAACGTCGGCGTGGCCGGCGTGCAGTTCAAGCTGGACGGGGCGAACATAGGCGCGGAGGTCGCCGCGCCGCCCTACGCCTTGGCGTGGAACACCACGGCCGCGGCCAACGGCGCGCACACCTTGTCCGCGACGGCGCGCGACGCGGCGGGGAACCGGGCCAGCGCCTCGATCCCGGTCACGGTCTCCAACGCGGCGCAGAGCGGCGGCGCCGACCGCTTCGGCGTCAAGAACCTCTATCCCACGGCGCCGGGCGGCAAGAACTGGGTCTCCAAATGGGACAACGGCTCGGCCCGCAGCTTCAGCGGCATCGATCCCCAGGACCCGTGGTTCGACGCCAACCACGGCAACGCCTCCTACCGCGTCGACGGCAACGGCGTCTTCGCGATCACGGGCCCGGTGCCCCGGATGTACGTCCACGACCCCGCGCACCAGGACAGCTGGCGCAACGTGGAGATGACCGTCTACGCGCAGCGCGTCGCCGACGACGGCACGGCCTACGGCGGCATCGTGGGCATCGCCCGGTCCAACCACGGCAGCATCGGCTCGGAGACGGCCAACCTGTGCGACACCCGCGGCATGGGGGCCCGCGTGCGCTACGACGGCCGCATCGACTTCGAGAAGGAGACCTCGCATCCGAGCGCGACCCCGGTCGCGAGCAAGGCGATGTGGTCCACGCTCCCGTACCGGACCTGGATCGGATACAAGTACGTCGTCTACGACCTGCCCGACGGGAACGTGAAGGCCGAGCTGTACCTGGACCTGACCGACGGGGCCAACGGCGGAACCTGGACGAAGGTCAACGAGTTCGTCGACAACGGGACGAACTTCGGCGTCGGCGGGGCCGCTTGCAGGTCGGGCATCGACCCGCGGCTCCGGTTGACCAACAGCGACGCCCGGCCGGGCACCGAGACGGGCAAGCCCAACATCACCGTCTACTGGAGAAGCACCAACGTCGGGACGAACGGGCTCCTTTATAAGAAGATGAGCGTCCGGGAGATCGCCGCGCCCTAGGCCGGGGCCGGACTTCCGGAGACTTGCGGCGTCGTATAATAAATGTAACTATAACCCATGCGGCTCCCTCGACGAACGATCGCCGCGGCGCTCATGATCGCCGCTTGGGCCGCGACGGCTGCCCGGGCCGCGGAGCCGGCCGAGGATTTTTTCCGGTTCATGGCGGAGGAGGCGAAGATGCTGACCGTCGCCTCCGCCCGGCCCGAAAGCGTCCTCGACAGCGTCTCGAACGTCTCCGTCATCGACCGCGGGGACATCGAGCGCTTCCAGTTCGCCTCGGTGTCCGAGGCCCTGGAGATGCTTCCCGGCGTCATGGTCTGGCGCACCTTCTCCCGGCGCAACATCCCCATCTTCCGCGGCGGCCTCCAGGAGCACTACGCCAACAAGGTCCTCGTGATGATCGACAACGTCCCCGCCTTCAGCGCCCATAACGGGGAGGGCGACCTGGACCGGGTCGGCATCGACGCCGTGGAGCGCATCGAGGTCCTCCGCGGGCCCGCCTCCGTCGTCTACGGCTCCAACGCGCTCAACGGCGCGATCAACATCGTCCTGCGCAAGCCTCCCGCCGCGGGGGGCTTCGGCCAGGCGACCGCCGGGGTCGGCACCGGCCACGGGAAGCTCGAGGGCGCCGCCGACGTCAAGCGCGCCGGAGGCCTCTACGCCTGGAGAGGCGAGGCCGGCTCCTCGTTCCTGATCGCGGCGGACATGACCGGCCGCGCGCCGCCGCTGTACGAGTTCACCGACGGGGCGCGGAACGCGGTCCTCATGAAGGATTCCCTGAATATCCGCTCCTTCACCTTCCGCGGGGAGCGGGACGGGCACTCGCTGCTCGTCAACGTGCTGCGCAGCGAGCAGGCGAACTTCGGGATCGCGATCACGACGGCCACCGGGCTGGGAACGAACGAGGAGCAGGAGAAGGAACTGCTCAGCTACGCGTACGACCGGGGAACCGAGGAGCGCGGGCTGCGCTACTCCCTGACCTACGACCGCCAGCGGAGGAACTTCTCCCGCACCGGCGACGGCTCCCTGCGCACCGACACCTGGGGCTACCGGGCGGCGAACCGCCTGGCCTTCCACGCCGAGCTCCCCGGGGACTTCAACCTGGAGGTCGGCGGCGACCACGACTATCTGCAGTCCTCCCCGAAGGTATATCGGACGCTCGACCAGACGACGACGGATTCCGATCACCCCTCGACGTGGGACGGCTCGCTGTTCGCGCAGGCGGGCTGGGAGCCGCCGTCCTGGAAGCTGCTCCTCGGCAGCCGCTACACCCGCAACAAGTCGTTCGGCTCGAACATGTCCTCCCGCGGCTCGGCCGTCTGCATGATCGATGAGCACAGCAGCGTCAAGCTCGTCCTGGGACAGTCCTACCGCGCGCCCGCTTTAGCCGAGCTCTATCTGGGACCCCCGACGAGCAGCCCCGCCGTGATCCTCGGCAATCCCGCCCTCGCCCCGGAGAAGAACCGCTCCGCGGAGCTGTCCCTGCTCTTCTCCCGCGGGCGCGCGTACGCGCAGGCCACCGCCTACTACGCCGAGTACCTGAACACCATCTACCGCAACCTCGGAACCGTCGTCCGCGACGGCGTCACGTACAACAACATCAACTTCTACGACAACGCGGGAAAGATCACGCTCAAGGGGATCGAGACCGAGCTCAAGTACGAGGACAGGAGCACGCGCGCCTACCTGGGTCTCAACTACGTCCACGGCAGCCACGGCGACGCGCATGACGTCTCGCCGGGCCCGGGCGAGACGCGGCAGGTCTACAACTTCAAGTCCGTGCCGCGTTACACCGTCGCGGCCGGGCTGGGGCGTACGCTCGGAGGCTTCTCCGCGACCGCCCGCGTCAACCACTACTCGAGCATGGAGACTTTGCGCACGCGGCTGCCTCCATCGTACTGGATCGACGCCGGCGTCGGCCTCCGGCGCGGCGCCTTCCGCCATGCCGTCTCCGTCTCAAACCTGACCGACCGCCGCGTCGAGATACCCGAATTCGTGCGGCAGCGCACCGTCGAGTCCCTTCCTCTGAGGTCCGGGCGGGAGCTCGATTACACGGTCAGCTGGACGTTCTGAGGGGCGCGTCCGTTGACCGGCGGCCGTTCCGGGGGTATACTTCGGCATGCTTCGGCGCGTGCTTTTCGCGGCCGTACTGGCCCTCGCGGCGTGCTCCCACCCGCGCCCGGTCGTCTACCCCGACGAGCGCTACAAGGCCGGCGGCGAGGAGGCCGCCAAGGCCGACGCGGACCTCTGCCTGAAGGAGGCCAAGGCCTACCTGAAGGCCAACCCCGCCAAGCGCGTCGCGGGCCGGACCGCCCGCGGCGGGGTTTTCGGCGCCTTCATGGGGATGGTGTTCGGCGCGTTCACGGGGAACTACAGGCGGGCCGTCGCCGAAGGAGCCGCCGTCGGCGCCGCCGCGGGCCTGGCGCACGGCGCCTGGGAGGCGGGCTCGCCGGACGAGATCCAGCGCGCGTACACGCAGCGCTGCATGGCCGAGAAGGGCTGGTCGGTGATCGGCTGGAAGTAGGCGGGAACACCCGCCCGGCTAGGCGCCGCGGAAGGGACGCCGCCGGTCGTCGGCGTTGAGGCCCTGATACGCCAGGAACTCGGTCACGACCTTCTCCTCCGCCGCGCGCCAGTCCTGCTCCGGCGCGTCCGCCCCGAGCTCGAGGGAGCCGCCGGCGATCATGCCGTGGCCGCCGCCGCGGTTGCCCCCGCCGAGCAGGCGCTTGAGCAGGCGCCCGGCCCCGGCGCCCGGGTCGTTGGCCCTCAAGGACACGTGCAGGCGGCCCTGATAGCGCGCCGTCACGATGGACCACTGCATCTTCTCGAGAGTCAGGAGGAAGTCGGCCATCTGCGCCACGCGGTCGGGCGTGCTGACCTCGCCGAGGTTCGCGCCGACGACGCGGCCGACCACGAAGGCCTCGCGCACCGCGTGGGCCAAGGTCATGAAGAACGCCTCGGAGCGCTGCGGATAGGAGATGCGCCACAGCGTCTTCATGTTCGCCTTGGGCCACAGGGCCTGATAAGCCTCCATGTCGCGCGCGGTCGCCTCGCGGCCCAGGTTCTGCGTCTCCGAGCCGATGCCGTAGACGATCGCGGTGGCCAGGCGCCCGGGGACGCGCAGGCCGGCGGCCTTCAGCGCCTCGACGAGGATGGTCGTCGTCGCTCCCACGCTCTCGTCGATCAGCGCCATGTCGGAGTGCGTGTCGGCGTGGCGCGGGTGGTGGTCGAGGATAAGGTCGGGGATGCGCCGCGGGGGACAGCGGTTGTTCTTGAAGGGAGGCTGGGTGTCCACGAGCGCCAGGTGCGGCACGCCGGCGAGCTCGCCCTTGCGCAGCGGCCGCGCGGGCAGGAGCAGGCGCTCGGCCATCATCCGGTTCTCGGCGCGGCCGATCATGCCGCCGTACACGATGCGCGTGCGGATCTTGCCCAGCGACTGCGCGAGGTGCGCCAGCGCCCAGGCGCTCGCCAGCGCGTCAGGGTCGGGGTGGTCGTGCGTCAGGATGGTCAGCGGCGACAGCGACCTCCCCCTCCCGGTCAGGAGCTTGACCAGGCGCCGGGCGTGGAAGCCGGGCTTCATCGTCCCGCTCCGAAGCCGACGAAGAACACCCAGAGCAGGACCGAGACGACGGTCGCGATGACCTTCTCGCGCATGTTCTCGGTCACGAAGTGGTAGACGTAGTTCTGCGGGGTCTTGGGCAGGTGCTTGGTCAGGAAGATCTCGATGCCGTCCTGAAGCTCCTCGAGGTCCTTGACCCCCACGAGGTCCCCGCGCAGCGCGAACGAGATCCGGCCCGTCTCCTCGCTGACGACGAGGCACATCGCGTCGCAGCGCTCCGACAGCCCCAGGGCCGCGGAATGCCTCGTGCCGAGGTTCGTTATCTTGGAGAAGTCCTTGGACAGCGGGAGCTGCGCGCCGAACCGGGTCACCCGCCCCTCCTCGACGATGAACGCGCCGTCGTGGCCCAGCGAGTGGGAGTCGAAGATGCTCTTTAAAAGGGCCTCGGACAGGTCGCCGTTCAGGTCCCAGCCGCCCTCGATGTGGCGGTCGAGCGGGTCGAGGCCGCGCAGGACGACGAGCGCGCCGATGTTCTCGCGCGCGAGGTCGCCCAGCGAGCTCACCAGGATCTCGACCTGGCGGTGGGTCGGCGCGGCCCGCAGCACGCCGCCGGTGAGGCTCCAGATCGCGATGCGCTCGAACATCGAGCGGATCTCCTCCTGGAAGATCACGATCACCGCGACTATGAAGACGGCGAAAAACCCTTGGAAAATACGCACGGTCATGTACATGCCCGAGACGAAGGCCACCGTGTACACGACGACCAGCAACAGGAGCCCCAGGGCCACGAACGCGGCCTTCGTGCGCTTGAACCACAGCATGATGCCGTACACGAGCGTGCCCACGAGGAGCATGTCCATGATGTCGGCGACGGCTATGGGCTTGAAGCCGGGAGGCATGACCGGGCCAGTATAGCGGAAGAAGCGCCGCCTCGCTAGGGCCCGCCTACACCCGCATGTGCAGCGGCAGGATCTCGAACACCATGCCCCAATACAGCGCCCAGAACAGGACGGTCTCCGCGCAGACCACGCGCACGGCCGCCCGCGCCGCGCAGCCCTCGGTCAGCGGGGAGTCCCCCCTCTCGAGGGAGTAGGCCGCCCACACGCACAGCAGGATCAGCGCGTGCAGCGGCGCGAACAGGAAGTACGTCGCGGAGTAGAGGACCAGGACCGCCAGGCAATGCCTGACCTCGTTGAAGTTGGAGGCGCAGATCGCCAGGAGGTTGAGGCCCCAGACCCCGCCCAACGTCATGTCTCGCGTGCTCATGCCGATAGTGTAGCCGCTGGGGAGAGGCGCCGCGCCCCAACAAACGGCGAAC
The DNA here is from genome assembly GCA_016182905.1 of Elusimicrobiota bacterium. NCBI lineage: Bacteria > Pseudomonadati > Elusimicrobiota > Elusimicrobiota bacterium. The sequence continues at coordinate 28,707 of JACPFR010000055.1, read as the reverse complement.
GAAAGGTTACGGCATCGCGAGGGTGATCGCGGCGTCGAGGACCTTCAGGGCGATGTCATCCAGGAGGTCGCGGCCGAACTTGTTGAGGAAGGTCCCCGTCAGGAGGGCCAGGCACAGGACCGTGCAGAGGAGGAACATGTACTCGACGGTGGCCTGGCCGCGGGCCCTCACGGCCGGGAGGGTGTCTTGGGGACGTCGCCGAGGAGCTCGGGCATGTTCCAGATCATGTCCTTGCGGTTGTAGGACGAGAGCTCCACCTCGTTGGCGTCCATGTGGATGGCGTCCACGGGGCAGGCCTCGACGCAGTAGCCGCAGAAGATGCACATGCCCAGGTCGATGTCGAAGGTCTTGGCCCGCTTCTCGACGGTCACGTCGGGCGCGTTCTCGGCCGTGATGCGGATGCACTTGGCCGGGCAGATCGTCTCGCACAGGAGACAGGCCGTGCAGCGCGGGGCGCCGTCGTCGCGCTTGAGCAGGCGGTGGCGGGTGCGAGCGCGCTTGCCGAGCACGGCGGGGTCGTCCGGGTACTGGACGGTGACCGAGCCGGGCAGGCCCTTGAGACCCAGGGCGCGCTTGGAGTGCCGGTACAGGTTGACGAACAGGTGCCGGAAGGTCAGGCCGAGGCCTTTGACGATCTCGACGAGGTAGAGCTCGGTCGCGAAGGTGCGCTCCGGGCGCTTGACGGTCCGGACGGTTATCGCCATAAGTAGACCACCCACACGGTGACGAGGAAGTTGATCAGGGCCAGCGGCAGGAGATGCTTCCAGCCGAGGTCGAGGACCTGGTCGAAGCGGAAGCGGGGCAAGGTCCAGCGCACCTGCATGAGGAGGAAGAGCATCAGGAGTATCTTGCCGACGGAGCTGCCCACCATCAGGGCGCCGGCCGCCACCGGCCACAGGCCCCACAGCCCGGAGCGGCCCGCCAGCGAGGGGAAATCGACGAAAGGGATGGACCAGCCGCCGAGGAACAGCGCGGTGATGACGCCGCAGATCACGATGGACTCGAAGAAGTCGGTCATCATGAACATGCCGAACTTCATGCCCGAGTACTCGACGTGGTAGCCGACGATCTCGCTCTCGCCCTCGGGGAGGTCGAAGGGGACGCGCTTGGTCACGGCGGTGCCGGCGGTGAGGAAGATGATGAAGGCGAGCGGCTGGAGGAAGATCCCCCACACCCCGTGCGAGACCTGCCACCGGACGGCCTCGGTGAAGTCGAGCGTGCCGTAGACGAAGAGAAGGCCGGCCAGCGCGGAGGCCAAGCACACCTCGTAGGCGATCATCTGGGCCGCGCCGCGCATGGCGCCGAGCAGGCCGTAATTGGAGCCCGAGGCGTAGCCGGCCATCACGATGCCGTGCACGCCGAAGGCGAGCGCGGCCAGCACGAGCGGCACGCCCATCGGCAGGGCGATCGGCGTCAGGTCCCAGGCGCGCCCGGCGTAGTCCACGACGCCGCCGTAGGGAAGGGCCGCGAGGCAGAACATGCCGCAGCCCAGCGAGATGATCGGCGCCAGGCCGTGCAGCGGCTTGCGCGCGCCCTTCGGCACGAAGTCCTCCTTCGTGAGCAGCTTGATCGCGTCGGCGATCGGGTGGAAGAGGCCGAGAACGGTGAAGCCGAAGATCGACGCCCGGTTGGCGCCGATGCGGTCCTGCATCACCGCGCTCTGCTTGCGCTCGACCCAGCCGAGGAAGCCCGCGATGCTCAGGCCCACGCCGAGTATCGAGAAAAGAATCTTCGCGACAGCGAAGACGACGTCGTTCAGCGGAAGCGGGAAGGTCACGCCACGGCCTCCGGGGTCTTCGCGCCGCTCAGGGCCTTCTGCAGGAGGCCGAAGACGGCCCAGTCCGGGCGGGCGTCGCCGATGGGAGACAGCGCCTTGAAGTAGGTCCCCACCTTGCCCTCGAAGTTGGTGAAATGCCCGTCTTCCTCGACGTAGGCGGTCGCCGGCAGGCGGTAGGTGAACGAATCCCCCAAGGCGTACTTGTTGGGGCCCTGGAGGATCGAGACGCTCGCTTTGGCCAGCAACGACGCCGCCTTGTCCCCCCACACCTTGGAGAGGTCGCGTTCGATCACGTACAACGTTTTGATCTTTCCCGACTCCAGACTCTTGGCCAGTTCATCGAACGACCCGCTCTTGAGGCCGAGGTTCTCGGCGCCCTTCAGGTTGGGGACCTTCTCCTTTCTCCGGAGAAGAGCGTCTTCGACGCCGATCTGGTCCGGCTCGGCGGAGAAGTAATGGTCCTGGAGCTTAAGGGTGTCGACGAACAGGGCCTTGTACGCGGCCCAGTCCTCGTTGGAAAGCATCCCCGAGGCGACGACCGCGAGGCCGTCCTTCTTCAGCAGCGCGGCGAGCTCGCTCGCCATGTCGAACCACGACAGCTCGGCCTTCTCGGGCCGGAGCCTCAAGACCTTGCCGAGGCGGTCGGTGTCGAGATTGCCGAAGCCGTAGCGCCCGTCGTCGCACATCCAGTGGCCGTTGACGTCCATGTTCACGCGAGGCTTCAGGCGCGCCACGCGCTTGCCGTCGTTGTGCCAGGGGCGCGCGGTGTTCGTGTGCACGGAGATGTTGCAGCCGCGCGCGCAGCCGGGGCAGATCGAGTCGGTCTTGTCGAGGTACCAGACGCGGACCTTGTAGCGGAAGTCGCGGTCGGTGAGCGCGCCGACGGGGCAGATGTCCGCGACGTTGCCCGAGTAGGCGTTGTCGAGGGTCATGCCGGGCGTGACCTCGATCTTCTCCGAGTGGCCCATGCCGAATATGCCGAGCTCGTGGGTCTTGGTCACGTTGTCGACGAAGCGGGTGCAGCGCGTGCACAGGACGCAGCGCTCCTGGTCGAGCATGATGTGGGGGCCGGCGGCGATGCGCTTGCCCTTGTGCTCCTTGTCCTCGCGCACCGCGCTCTGGTACTGGCCGATCTTCATGTAATAGTCCTGAAGACCGCACTCGCCGCTCTGGTCGCAGACCGGGCAGTCGAGCGGGTGGTTGACGAGATGGAGCTCCAGCGCGGAAGCCTGCGCGCGCTTGACCAGGTCGGAGTCGGTCTTGACGTCGAGGCCCTCGCGCACGCTCGTGCGGCAGGAGACCTGGGGCTTGGGCGCGCCCGCGACCTCGACGATGCACATGCGGCAGTTGCCGGGGTTGCCCAGCGCCGGGTGGTAGCAGTAGTGCGGGATCTCCACGCCGACGTCCTTGGCGGCCTCGATGACGAGCTTGCCCTCCTCGGCCTCGCGCTCGACCCCGTTCAGCTTGTACTTGACCGTTTTACCCATTGTTCGGCACCCGCTTCTTGAAATCGTCCGGGAACTTCGAGGTCCACGCGCGCGTGACCATCCCGACCGTGTCGCCGAGCGCGCAGATGACCTTGCCCGTGATGTTCTCGCCCACGCGCGCGAGGTTCTCCGTGTCGCCCTTCTCGCCCTTGCCCTCGAGCATGCGCTCCAAGATGCGCTCCGACCAGTTCGAGCCCTCGCGGCACGGCGTGCACTGCCCGCAGGACTCGTGCGTCAGGAAGCGCTCGATGTTGTGCGCGACTTCCACGGCGTCGACCGTTTCGTCTAAAACGATCATGCCGCCCGCGCCGAGCATGGTCCCGGCCGCCTTGATCGCGTCGAAGTCGAGGGCGACGTCGAGGTCCTTCTCGAGCAGGGGCGGCATCGAGGTGCCGCCGGGGATGACGGCCTTGAGCTTCTTGCCCCCCTTCACGCCGCCGGCGAGCGCCAGGACGTCGCGCAGCTTGGTGCCCATGGGGACTTCATAGACGCCTTCCTTCTCGACGTGGCCGGAGATGGAGAACAGGACGGTGCCGCCGTTCTTGGCGGAGCCGATCTTGGCGAAGGCCTCGCCGCCCTCGCGCACGATGAAGGGGAGCATCGACAGGGTCTCGACGTTGTTGACGACCGTGGGCTTGCCCATCAGGCCGGCGACGGTCGGGAAGGGCGGAGGCTGGCGCGGCCAGGCCTTCTTGCCCTCCATGGTCTCGAGCAAAGCGGTGTCGAGGCCGGAGATGTAGGCGCCGGCGCCGCGCATGAGATGGATGTTGACGTCCCCGAGCAGCCCGGCGGCTTTCGCCTCGGCGACGGCTTTCTCCAGTATGTCGTACTGGTTCTGGTACTCGCCGCGGATGAAGATGAACGAATCCTTGCTTCCGACCACGTAGGAGGCAATCAGCAGGCCCTCGAGGAGCTGATGCGGCGCGCGAGTGACCAGGACGCGGTCCTTGAAGCAGCCGGGCTCGGACTCGTCGCAGTTGACGACGACGTAGCGCGGCCCCGGGACCTTGTCCTCGGGCGGCACCGTGCTCCACTTGAAGCCGACCGGGAAGCCCGCGCCGCCGAGGCCGCGCAGGTTGGACTTCACCACCTCTTCCTGGAGCGCCTTGCGCTCCATGCCGAGGGCCTTCTTGAGGGCCTCGTAGCCGCCGAGGCGGCGATAGGTCTCCAGCTCGTGGAGCTTGGGCTCGTCGAAGTGCTTCGTCAGGATCTTGGTCATTTGAGATCCTTCAGCTTCGCGATCGCTTCCTCGGTCGCCGGCCCCACCAATCGGTCGTTGACCAGGAGGGCCGGGGCCTGCTCGCAGGCGCCGAGGCACTCCATCGTCTCCCAGGAGAGCTTCCCGTCGGGCGTGGCCTGCTTCTTGGGCACGCCCAAGGTCTTCTCCAGGCACTTCTCCGCCTTATCGGAGCCCTTGAGGTAGCACGAGAGCCCGTGGCAGACGCCGACGCGCTTCTCGCCCGTCTTCCAGCGCGTGAAGGTCGGGAAGAAGGTGGCCACGCCCCAGACGTGATTGAACGGCAAAGAGAAGATGTCCGCGACCCGGGACGCCGCCTCCGGCGTGATCATGCGGTGCCAGTCCTGGACGGACCGCAGCGCCTCGATGAGGCCGAGATTCGTGTAGGGATATTTCTTCGTCCAACCCAGGAGGACCTTCTCCTGCTCCGGCGTGAACGGAGACTTCAAATCCACTTTGCTCATCGGTCGAGCTCCCCGGCGATCATGTTGATCGAGCCGAAGGTCGGGATCACGTCGGCGATCTGGGCGCCGATCAGGAGCTTCTTCATCGCCGACATCGGGAACAGGCACGGCGGGCGGCAGCGCACGCGGTAGGGCCCGTCGCCGCCGTCGCTGACGATGTGGAAGCCCAGCTCGCCGTTGCCGCCCTCGACGGCGAAATAGGTCTCCGACGGCGGGATCTTCACGCCCCAGGACCACATCACGAGCTCGAAGTGGTTCATCAGGCCTTCGATGTTGGTGTAGGTGCTCTCCTTGGCGGGCAAGGTGATCTTGCGGTCGAGCACGCGCGTGTTCGGCTGGTCGTCCTTGCTCATGCCCTCGAGCGTCTGGTCCACCTTGGCGGCGTACTTGGCCAGCAAGGCGGTGTCGCCGAGCTTGCCCGCGTCCTGGATCTCGAAGGCGTACTTGATCTCCTTCGGCTCGAGAGAATGCTTGCCTTCGGGGATCTGCTTCAGGCACTGCTCGATCAGGCGCAGGCTCTGCTCGATCTCCGCCAGGCGGCACAGGTAGCGGTCGTAGTTGTCGCCGGTCGAGCCGACGGGGACCTCGAAATCGAGCCTGTCGTAGACCGCGTACGGGTGCGAGCGGCGCACGTCGTAGGCGACGCCGGTCGAGCGCAGGAACGGGCCGGTGACTCCGTAGGCGATGGCGTCCGCCGGCGAGAGCTTGCCGGTGCCTTCCATCCTATCCATGAAGATGCGGTTGCGCGTCAGGAGCCTGTCGCTCTCCGCGACGCACAGCCGGACCTCCTTGGCGATCTCGCGGAACTTCTCCGCGAAGCCGGGGGGCAGGTCGCCCTTGACGCCGCCGACGCGGGTGAACGCGGTCGTGATGCGGGCGCCGGTCAGGTTGTCGACGAGCTGGTACAGGTACTCGCGGCCCTTGATCAGGTACAGGAAGACGGTCAGCGCGCCGAGCTCCATCGCGGTGGCGCCGATGCAGGTCAGGTGGTCGGTCACGCGCGAGATCTCGGAGGCGATGACGCGGATGTACCGGCCGCGCTCGGGCACGTCGATGCCCGCCAGCTTCTCGACGGCCATCGCGTAGCCGACGTTGTTGATCAGCGGCGAGACGTAGTTCAAGCGGTCGGTCCAGGGCACCACGTTGTTCCAGGTCTCGTTCTCGGAGTGCTTCTCGAAGGCGCGGTGGAGGTAGCCGATCTCGGCGTCCACGTCGACGATCCGCTCGCCCTCGAGCTCGAGGACGAGTCGGACGACGCCGTGCATGGAGGGGTGCTGAGGGCCCATGTTCAGCATGTATGTCTTTTTCATTCGCCCGTCACCGTCGGTCTCAGGATGTTGAAGCTGGGGCTGTCCGCCTTGTCGCCCGACTTCGGCCCGATCAGCGGCTGACGCTTGGCGATCGGGTAGTCCTTGCGCAGCGGGTGGCCGACGAACTCCTCGTACATGAGGAGGCGCTTGATGCCGGGACGGTCGGCGAACCTCACGCCGAACATGTCCCAGACCTCGCGCTCGAGCCAGTCGGCGGCGGGCCAGATGTCCTTGGCCGAGCGCAGGACGGGCTCGCCGTCGACGGCGCAGTGCAGTTCCACGCGGCCGAGGTCCTCGCCGGTGGCGGGATCCAGGCGCATGAGGCGGTAGATCACGTCGAAGCGGTGCGGACGGCCCTTCGTCAGGTAGTCCACGCAGGTCAGGTCGACGAGCATGTTGTAGCCCGCGGCCCGGAGCTTGGTCAGCTCCTCGTGGTTCGAGGCGGCCGGGACGTCGCGGCGCTCTCCGCGGAGGTTGCTCACCGGAACTGCCCCCTCGTCTTCTGGATCTTCTCCTGGAGCATGGTCAGGCCCTGGATGACGGTCTCCGGGCGCGGCGGGCAGCCCGGGATGTAGAGGTCGACGGGGATGATGGTGTCGATCCCCTGAACCGTTGAATAATTATTGTAGAAGCCGCCGGTGCACGTGCACACGCCGAAGGCCACGACCCACTTGGGCTCGGCCATCTGGTCGTAGATGCGGCGCAGGACGGGGGCGATCTTGTGGCTGACGGTGCCGACGACCAACAGGACGTCGGCCTGGCGCGGAGAGAAGCGCGGGAAGCCCGCGCCGAAGCGGTCGAGGTCGTAGTGCGAGGCGGCCACCGACATGAACTCCATGCCGCAGCACGCGGTGACGAACGGGTACTGGAAGATGGAGTACTTGCGCGCCCAGCCCAGCGCCGCGTCGAGTTGGGTGGTCATGACGCCCGCGGGCACCGTCTCGTTCTCTAACGGCATTCGAGGACCCCTTTGCGCCAGAAATAGGCGAGCATCAGAAGCATCAAGGCGGCGAAGGTGGTGATGGCGAGCATGGACTCCAGGGACAGCGCCGGCCGGGACAGGGCCCACGGCAGGAGGAAGGCGAGGTCCACGTCGAAGACGACGAACAGGACCGCGTAGCGCCAGTAGGAGACGGTCATGCGCTCGTAGGCGGGCGCCAGCGGCGGCATGCCGGTCTCGTACGGGAGCTCGGCGTCGCCCTGGTGCTTGGGCCGCGGGCCGAACAGGCGGCCGGCGTTGGCGAACAGCCCCGTGACGCCGAGGACGACCAGGAGGTTGACGCCGAGCGCGAACAGGGAGAGCTTGCTCATCTGGTCAGGGCTCCCGAGAGCGACGACATCAGCCAGGGGGCCGCGCCGAGGAGCACGACGCCGACGGCGCAGGCGACGACGAGGGCGGCGCCGGAGTCCGGCCTGAAAGAGACCGACTCGTCGGCCTTTTCAAACCAGAGGTCGCGGGTCATCCCCAGGTAGTAGGCCAAAGAGATCAAGGCGGAGACGGCGCCGGCCGCGGCGGGCCAGAAAAGCTCCGCGTCCACGGCGCGCCACAGGAGGAGGAGCTTGGCCATGAAGCCGCCCGTGGGCGGGATGCCGCCGAGGGAGAAGAGCAGGACGGTGAAGGCGGCGGCGGCGGCGGGCATCGCGGCCCCCCTCCCCTTGAGCTGGGTCCGCGTCTCGAGGCCGGAGAATTTGAGGAACGAGAACGTCCCGTTGCTCATGAACGCGTAGGCGCCGAGGAAGAACAGGAGGGCGGAGACGCCCTCGGCGGAGCGGCCAGACGCCGCCCACGCGCCGACGCCGATGATCAGCAGGCCGGCGTTGGCGACCGAGGAGTAGGCGAACAGGCGCTGCAGGCGCTCCTGGCGCAGGGCCATGACCGAGCCGGCCAGCGCGGTGATCGCGCCGACGGCGGGCAGGAAGGAGCTGAAGCCGGCCTCGGGCGCGAGCTCGCACAACCGCATCAGGAAGAGGACCGCCGCGGACTTCATCGCCGTGGACAGGAAGCCCGACACCTCAGGGGCGGCGGCGTCGTAGGCGTCGGGCAGCCACCAGTTCAGCGGGAAGGCGCCGAGCTTGAACAGCGCCGCCGCGGCCATCAGGCCCGCGCCGGCCTGGCCGAGCGGGGAGAGCGCGGTCGAGGCGGCGAGGCTGCGCGTATCGGCGTAGTACAGCGAGAGGCCGAGCATGAACAGGGCCCCGGCGACGCCGCCCGCGAAGAAATACTTGATCGCCGCCTCTAAAGCCCGGTCGCCCCGCCGCGACCGGGCGACGAGCAGGTAGGCGGGGAGGGACATGAACTCGAGGGCGATGAACAGCATCGGCAGGTTCGACGCCGCGGCGAGCAAGGACATGCCGAGCGTGGCGCCGAGGAACAGGGCGACGAGGACGTCGTCCTCGCCGTCGAGCCACAGCGCCAGGGGCAGGGCGCCGAGGTAGATCAGATACTGCCAGCCGATGCTCTTCGAGTCGCTGAGGACGATCGCGGAGGCGTACCCGTCGGCCGCGGAGCAGACGGCCAGGAGCATCGCGCCCGCGACCGCGGCGACGGCGAGCGCGCGCAGGGCGAGCGCGGACGGGCGCCGCATCAGGCCGAGCGACAGCGCGCCCAGGACGCCGGCCGCGAGGGCCGCCTGCGGGGCCATCGGCATCATCGTCATCGGACGAGCCCCCGGAGCGCGGGCTCGAAATAGGCCAGCCACGGCTTCGGCGCCAGGCCGATCCAGAGCATGAGCAGGCTCAACGTCCAGAGCACGGCGCGCTCCCGAAGGTCGAGGTCGACGACCTTCTCGCTGACCGAGCCGGGGCCGGCGGGCGCCCAGAACACGGCCTGGAAGGCGGGCAGGGCGTACGCGGCGGCCAAGGTCACGCCGAGGACGCCGGCGAAGGCGAGGATGGGCAGGACCGCCAGTGCGCCGGAAAGGGCCATGAACTCGCCGACGAAGCCGTTGAGCCCCGGCAGGCCGACGGAGGCGAGCGTCGAGAAGCCGAAGAAGAACGTGAGGCAGGGCGCGCGCGCGGCGAGGTCGCCGAAGTCGGAGAGGCCGCGCTTGTGCGCGCGCTCATAAAGGAAGCCGACCATCAGGAACAGCGCGCCGGTGGTGAGGCCGTGGTTGATGAGCTGGAGCGTCCCGCCGACGAGGCCCTGGCTCGTGCGCGAGAGCACCCCGAGCAGGCAGAAGCCGAGGTGGGCGATGGAGGAGTAGGCGATCATGCGCTTGAGGTCGGTCTGGGCCATCGCGCACAGCGCGCCGTAGATCGTGCTGAAGGCGGCCAGGCCGCCGAGGACGGGCAGCGCGTCGAAGGACAGGGTCGGGAACAGCGGGAGCGCCACGCGCAGCAGGCCGTACACGCCCATCTTGAGCATCACGCCGGCGAGCATGACGGAGCCGGCGGCCGGCGCCTCGGTGTGCGCGTCGGGCAGCCAGGTGTGCAGCGGGAACATGGGGATCTTGACGGCGAAGCCCAGGACCAGGCCCCAGAACACGAGCGGCGCCGCGCTCCCCAGCGTCGACGCGTCGAGCGCCGCGAGGTCCCAGGTCCAGACGCCGGTGACGCGGTGGTGGGCGCTGACGAGCGCGAGCAGGGCCAGCAGCATGAACACCGAGCCCGCGAAGGTGAACAGGAAGAACTTCACCGCGGCGTGCAGGCGGTTGCTCGAGCCCCACAGGCCGATGATGAAGAACATCGGGATCAAGGTCGCCTCCCAGAACACGTAGAAGAGGAACAGGTCGCGGGCGAGGAACACCCCGGTCAGCGCCGAGGCGAGCGCCAGGAAGCAGGCCCAGTACCCCGCCGGGACCTCGAGCTCCCAGGACGCGGCGACGCAGATCAGGTTCAGGAACGCCGTGAGCGCGATGAGGCCCAGCGAGAGGGAGTCCGCGGAGAGGCGGTAGGAGATGCCGTACGCCCACGCCGGCCCGATCTCGTTGATGACCGACAGGACGCCGGCGCTCTGGCCGCAGGCGACCCCCGCGACCAGTCCCGCGAAGAGCATCGAGAAGAACAGCGCCGCGTAGCGCGCGCGGGAGCCGAGCAGGGCGCACGCGGCGGCGCCGGCCAGCGGGGTCAGCCACAGCATCGTGAGCGGGGCGCTCATCGCAGGACCCTCAGGAGGAGGACGGCCGTGCCGGCCAGCATCCACCACAGATAATCGTTGATCCGGCCCTGGGCGGAGCGCGCGATCGCCGCGCCCGCGGCGCGGACGAACCCGCCGCTGCCCTCGACGGCGCCGTCCACCCCGGCCTTGTCGAGGACCCCGCCGGTGAAGCCGGCGAGCCGGGAGACGGCGGACGCGAACCAGTCGACGAAGGTCTTCCAGCCGAAATCGGACTCGAACATCGCCTCGGCCGCGCCGCCGCGCCAGCGCCAGTCGAAGCCGGGGTCGGACATCGTCAGGCGCCACGCCGCCGCCGCGCCGAGCGCCGCCATGAAGGTCCCCAGGGCCGCCACCGTCAGGTTGAGATGAGGCAGGACCGGCTCGCCGGGCAGGTTCAGCACGAGGTCGAGGCCCGCCAGGCCGCTCGGCATGCCGCGCCAACCCACGAGCACGAAGCGCTCGACCGGCCCCTTGAGCAGGCCCGCGGCCGCGGCGCCCAGCGCCAGGAACAGCACCGGCACTCCCAGGATCGGCTCGGCCTCGTGCGCGTGCGGCGCCCGCTTCTGCTCGGGGCGCGCGCCGTAGAAGGCGAGGAACAGCATGCGGAAGATGTAGAACGCCGAGCCCGCGGCGACGAGCATGCCCATCGCCGCCAGGGCCCCGCCGTGGTGCCAGGCGGCGTCGAGGATCGCGTCCTTGCTGAAGAAGCCGCCGAGCGGGAACACGCCGGCCAGCGAGAGCGCCGCGAGCAGGAAGGAGAGGTAGGTCAGGCGCATGCTCTTCTGCAGGCCGCCGACGTCGTCGACGTTGGCCGTCGGCTGATGCAGGGCGTGGGCGACGTTGCCCGCGCAGAGGAACAGGGCGGCCTTGAAGAAGCCGTGCACGATGAGGTGGAAGAGCGCCGCGGCGATCTGGCCGAGGCCGAGCGCCAGCATCATGAGGCCGAGGTGGCTGACCGTGGAGTAGGCGAGTATCCTCTTGAGGTCCTTCTTCGTGCCGGCGACGACCGCCGCGCCGAGGGCGGTGATCGCCCCGATCCACGCGATGAGGTGCGGCAGGCCTTCGACGAGCGAGATCAGCGGCCAGGAACGCACGAGCAGGAACACGCCCGCGGTCACCATCGTCGCGGCGTGCATCAGCGCCGAGGTCGGCGTCGGCCCCTCCATCGCGTCGGGCAGCCAGAAGTACAGCGGGAACTGCGCGGACTTCGCGCACGCCGCCCACACGAGGAGGACGCCGATCACGGGCAGGAGCTCGAAGGTCGCGCCGCTCGCGGCCTTCAGGTACAGCAGGTGGAAATGCGTGATCTTGAACTGGAGGACGATCAGGAGCACCGCGAGCAGGAGGCCGAAGTCGCCGACGCGGTTGGTCAGGAAGGCCTTCAGGGCGGCCTTGCGGGCCGTCTCCTTATGGAACCAGTACCCGACGAGGAGGTACGACGCCACGCCGACGAGCTCCCAGAACAGGTACAGCTGGACGAAGTTGTTGGCCGTCAGCAGGCCGATCATCGCGAGGAAGAACAGATGAAAGACCAGGAAGAACCGCGAGAATCCCGGGTCGCCCTTCATGTAGCCCGCGGCGTACAGGTGGATCAACGAGCCGACGAAGGAGACCATCGCGAGCACCGCGACGCCGGGGCCGTCGACGCGCAGGCCGAAGTCCACGGCCCAGTCTCCGGCTTCGGCGAAGCGGAACAGGTTCAGGTCGAAGCTGTGGCCGGTGTAGACGTGGGCCGCGAGCCAGAAGGCCGACGCGGTGACGACCGCGCACGAGGCGAGGACCGGCAGATGCGTCCACTCGGGCTTCCAGCGGCGGAAGCCGAAGAACCCGACCAGGATCGCCGACACGGGAGCCGCGAACAGGAGCCAGGCGGCCGGCGGCACTTGGGCGGCGGTCATCCCTGCAGCTCCGTCAGCAGCGCGGCGTCGGCGCCGCGCCCTCCGCGGCGCATGCGCAGGATCAAGGAGAGGCCGACGACCGCCTCGGCGGCGGCGACGGCGATGACGAGGGCGACGACCGCCAGGGCCTCGGCGTCGTTGAACAGGCCGGCGTGGTGGACGAGGCTCACGTTGACGGCGGCGAGCATCAGCTCGAGGCCGAGCAGCATGGCCAGGAGCTGGCGGCGGAAGACGACGATGATGAGCCCGAAGGAGAACAACGCCCCCGTCGTCGCCCAGACGACCGCGGTCAGGTTCACGCGGCCTCCCGCTCCGGCGCTATCGCCAGCGCCGCGAGGAACATGAGCAGGGTCACGGCTTCGGTGGCCAGCGCGTAGGGCTGGAAAAGGACGGCGCCGAGCTTCGCCTGGAGCGCCGGGTCCACGGGGACGGCCGCCGGGGCGTCGCCGCGGGACAGGACGAGCGCGATCTCGAGAACGGCCGCGATCACGCCGGCCCAGGCCAGCGGCCGCGGGAACGAGAAGTCGGCGAAGCGCTCGCCCTCCTCGCCGGCCGCCATGACCGTGATCACGACGAGGACCATCACCGCGCCGGCGTAGATCATGACCTGGAGCAGGCCGAGCAGGGGCGAGCCGCAGAGGAGGAAGAGCGCCGCGGTCTGCAGCAGCACGACGAGGAGGCTGACCGCGCTCACGTAGAGGGAGCGATGCAGAAGCATCACTCCGGCGAAGAAAACGGCGACGATTCCCGCGACCAGCGCGGCCCACACGACCATTGCGCGGCTATCTTAGCCATTTTCGGTCCCGGGGTCCATACCGGGGGTCAAGCCGCGGAGTCAGCGCGTGATGAAAAGGGTTGACAAATCCGAAGAGGCTTGAAGCCTCACGACGTCCCCGCCGTACATCTTATAGGAAGCGGGCGCCGCGCCCTGGATCTGCTTCGCCGGGACCATGTAGAACTTGTACTCGTGGCCGCCTTCGCTGGTGTCGTCGTAGATGAAGCACAGGCCCAGGTCGGGGCGCGCGGAGAAGAACAGGCGGTAGGGACGCCCGGCGAGGTTCACCGGCTCTCCCGCCCTGTAGGTCAGGCGGAACAGCTCGCTGATCCGCTTCTCCCACACCACCTGGCCGGTCGCGGCATCCCGAATGACGATATAGTTGGCAAGGCGCGGCCGGAAGATGCTCACCGAAAGGCTCACGCGGTAGCCGCGCGCGCCGTCGCTCCAGCTCCCCGACATGCCGCGCTCGATCTTGACGAAGCGCGTCGCGCCGCCCGGGGGCGTCACCGCGAGGAAGCCGTCGCCGGCGAGGTCCAAGGTCCCGGCCACCATCGTCCGGCCTCCGGCGCCCGCGAAGGAGTCGGTCGCGGCGAGATGGCGGTCGAGGAGAGGCCCGAGCGCGACGGTCTGCGTGTCGGCGGCCGTCTGGACGCGCATCAGGACGGGAACGGGGACGCGGACGGAGACAGGGGCGTCGAAGGCGAAGGGCGCGAAGCCGGGAGGCAAAGCGGAGCGGACCAGGGCCGCGGGGTCCGGCGCGGCGGACGCGCGCGCCGCGAGCAGGGCCGACAGCAGGATCGCCGTTCTCACACGCCCATCTTAGCAAGGGCCCGGGAAATGCGGAAGCGGCGCGGCGCCGTCCGGCGCCCGGCAATGGGCCCAGATGGACCATGGGCCTTAAGGCCTACTTCCGCGGAAGCTCCTCGGCCAAAGCGGCGGCCTCAGCGAGCACGGACGGCTCGGAGACCTTGAGCCCCCAGAGCACGAGGACGCTGAGCAGGGACGGCACGACGTAGTAGGCCGCGCGGTACAGCAGGGCCGCGACGACGGCGCGCCCCCCGTCGTAGCCGAGGGCGACGAGCACGGCCGCCGTCGAGCCCTCGGCCGCGCCGAGCCCTCCGGGCAGGACCGGGATCAAGGTCGCGCCCTGGCCGACCGCGAACACGGCGGACAGCGGGCCCAGCGGAAGCGGATCGCCGACCGCCTTGAAGCACAGCCACAGCGAGAGCATCGCGAAGCCCCAGTCGAGGCAGGTGAACAGCACCGCGCGCGTCAGGTGCCCGTGCTCGTGCCGGATGCGGGCGAGGCCGTGCGCCATCTGCCTCTCGAAGGCCATGAAGCTCTCCGCCGGGATCTGCTTGGTCGAGAGCCGGAAGGCGGCCTGGTTCGTCCAGTGGAACACGCGCCTCGCGGCCTTGCCGCGCAGGCGCCCGTCGAGGAACAGGACGATCAGCCCGCCGGCGGCCACGATCAGGACGCACAGGCCCACGACGCCCTCGACGAGGCCGACGCGGCTGCCCTGGAGCCGGAACATCAGGGACGCGAGGCCCTGCACGAGGACCGCGGCGAGGACGGCGTACAGGATCACCGAGGTCAGAGCGGAGGCGACGATGGTCGTCGCGATCGGCACGAGGCGCTTGTGCAGGAGGTGCGCCTTGAGCGCGAAGCCGCTCACGCCGCCGGTCGAGACCACGTAGTTCGCCGTCGTCGACACGAGCGAGATGCCGAGCACGGTCGGGGCTCCCAGCGGATGGCCGAGCAAGGTCAGGACCGCCGACAGCGCGAGCCCGCCCATCGCGTGGCTCGTCAGCGCGCACAGCAGCGCCGCGCCCGCCCAGCCCCACGACAGGTCGGCCGCCGCCGCGCGGACCTCGGCGTAGTTCGAGCCCACGACCCACGAGAGCAGCCCGAGCGCGACGGCCGCGCCGACGGCGAGGGCCACGCGCCCCCCGCTCTTCATCTCCCCCCCGACGAGGTCGACGAGAGCGTCAGCACGAAGGTCGTCGAGCGCCGCGCGTCGTCCTCGGTGCCGCGGCCCTGCAGCACGGCCAGCATGGACTGCGCCGTCTCCGCGTCGGGCAAGGCCACCGCGCCCGACGCGAACGCCTCGCTCATCGCGGCCCCCGCGCGCGCCGCGGCCCAGGAGATCGCGACGGTCGCGAGAGTCATGACGAGCGCGAGCGCGGCGACGGCTCCGCCGAGCCGGGGGCGCTCAGGCGCCGGGTTCAGCGCCTTGAGGTCGTCGGCGAGACGCGCGCAGGCGACGTAGCCGAACGGCGCCCACAGCGCGGCGACGATCCACCCGACCCAGGGGATCCACGACGGGAGGCACACCACCGTCGCGAGCAGCGCGAGCCGACCCGCCGCCGCTCCCAGCACCGGCCGCACGCGCGCGAACGACAGCTCCATGGCCGCCAGCCCCGACGCTTCCCCCGAGAGCTGATAGAAAGGCGAGAAGAACACCAGGACGCCGAGGATCAGACCGGGGACGATCAGCAGGACGAAGCCTCCGCCCGCGGCCAGCATCGCCAACGAGGTGACCCAGGCGAACGCCGGAGTCTGACGCCACGCCGCCCGCAGGGACTCCGCGACGCCTTCATCGAAGGCGGCCGCGCGGAGCGTCGCCGCCATGCCCCAGGCGGACGCGACCATCACGGCGAGGACGGAAAGGACCCAGCCGACGCCGAAGAGCGTCCACGGCGGCGCGGCCCCGGCCAAAGCGGCCGCCGCGGCCGGGACGAACGGCAGGAGCGCGGCGCCGACGGCGGCGACGACGCTCAAGGCGAGCACCGCCATCAGGGCCGCCCATCGGCGACGATAGTCCGCCCACGACGCGGACAGCCAGTCCTCCACGCTCGGAAGCATGGCTCAGGATATCAAATGGGGAAGAAGCGGGAGTGCAGGGCCCTGACCGCGGCGTCGACGGCCGCGTCCTCGACGACGAAGGCGACGTTGTTCTTGGAGGCGCCCTGGGAGATCATGCGCACGTTGACCCCGGCCGACTTCATCGCGCCGAAGATCTCCGCGGCGACGCCGGGCGTGGACTGGATCGCGTCGCCGACGGCGCAGACCACCGACATGCCCCGCTCGACCGTGGTCTCGAACTCGGCCGACAGCTCCTCGACGGCCTTGGCCACGCCCTTCTCGTCCCCGGTCGTCGCCGACACCGACACCTCCGACGTCGCCACCATGTCCACGTCGATGTCGTGCCGCGCCAGGGCCGCGAAGATGCGCGCCAGGAAGCCGGGGCCCGACAGCATGCGCGGGCTCGACGCGCTCAGGATCAGCTGATGCCGCTTGAAGGCGATGGACTTCAGCGCCACGCCGTGCGCCGCCGCCGCCGCCGCGACGATCCGCGTGCCCGGATGCTCCGGCTTGAACGTGTTGAGCGCCCGCACCGGGATTCCCTTGCGCATGGCCGGCACCAAGGTGTGCGGATGCAGGACCTTCCCCCCGTAGTGCGCCAGCTCGCAGGCCTCCGCGAAGCTCAAGGTCTCCAGCGGCCGCGCGCCGGGCACCAGCCGCGGGTCCGCGGTCATGATCCCGTCCACGTCCGACCAGATCTCGACCTCCTCCGCTCCGAGCGCCGCCCCGATGATGGTCGCGGAGAAATCGCTTCCGTTGCGGCCCAAGGTCGTCAGTTCCCCGCCCCGCGTCCGGCCGATGAAGCCCGTGACGACCCGCAGCGGTCCGTCGCCGCCGAGCGCGGCGCGCAGCAGCGCGTCGGCCTCCGGCAGCGGAGCGGCCTCGCCGAACCGCTCGTCCGTGACCAGCCCCGCCGCGGAGGCGTCCACCGCGACGGCCGGCACGCCCGCCTTGGCGAACACGGCCGCCACGATGCGCGCCGACAAGCGCTCGCCGCAGCCGGCGAGTCGGTCCAGCGTGCGCGGCGTGAGCTCCTTGAGGAGCGAGACTCCGCGCGCCAGCTCCGCGAGCTCCGCCAGCAGCGGCTCGAGCGGGGCGGGATCAACGCCGAGGTCGCGCGCCGCGTCGCGATGGCGCTTGCCGACGAGGTCGAGCCGCCCGATGTTCCCCCCCAGGGCCTCGCGTCCGAGGGCGAGCAGGTCGTCGGTCACGCCCCGGAAGGCGGACACCACCACGACCGGCTTGCGCGCCAGGCGCCCGCGCACGATCTCGATGACGCGCGCGATGCGGTCGGGCGCGCCGACGCTGGAGCCGCCGAATTTCATGACGATCATGGGAAGATTGTACCGTATTGACGGGGCGGGCCCGACGGCCCGACTTATCCTTTTTCGGTTCGCTGCTTTTAAGCAGCGGGAAGCGGAATAGATGGTTTAAATCACGTCATTTGCGGGGGGCGATGCTTAAAAGCAGCGAACCGAAAAAGGTCCCCACACCGGCGGCCCCCGACCGAGGGAACTTTTTCGGGGGGTCGGTCGTATAGATAAGATGAATCCATTGGCCGAAAATCTGAGACGCCTGCGCCGGGAGCGCGGCATCTCGCAGCGTCAACTCGCCGACGAGGCGAAGGTCAACTCCTCGGTCGTCAACCGGGCGGAGCGCGGCGGGAACACCGCGATCGAGACATGGATCAAGCTGTTCTCGGGACTGGGCTACGTCGTGCTGTTCGACGTCCAGGAGCTCGCGGAGGAATGCGGAGATCTGCTGGCCGAGGAGGCCCAGCGGCGACGGGACAACCGCCGCTGGGGCCTGCTGAAATCGGGGAAGATTCTCGGCTGGCCGTATTGACGCCGGGGCCCGGACCCGCTACACTGCGGTGGTGAAAAAGGTGGTGGTCGTCGACGACGACGATGACATGCGCGAGCTGATGTGCATGCTGCTGCGCGGACGCTACGACGTCTCCACCGCCAACGACGGCGCGAAGGGGCTCGCGGTCGTGCGCGCGGTGCGTCCCGACGTCCTCGTGCTCGACCTGCTCATGCCCATCATGCACGGCTTCGAGGTCTGCCAGCGCCTGCGCGCCGACCCGGAGCTGAAGGGCATCAAGATCCTGATCAGCTCCTCGAAGTCCTACCAGCACGACGTGCGCACCGCCGTCGAGGAGACGGGCGCCGACGGCTACATCGTCAAGCCCTTCGAGGTCGGCGAGTTCAATCGCCGCGTCGACGAGATGGCGGGCGGCGCCTGATGCGCGTGCGCTTCTGGGGCGTGCGCGGCTCGATCCCGGCGCCCGGGCCGAGGACGGTCCGCTACGGCGGCAACACGCCGTGCGTGGAGATGGAGATCGCCGGCGAGACCTTCATCATCGACGCCGGGACCGGCATCCGCGAGCTCGGCTTCGACCTGATGCGGCGCGCGGCCGGCGGGCCGATCAAGGGCCGCCTGTTCATCGGCCACACCCACTGGGACCACATCCAGGGCTTCCCCTTCTTCACGCCGCTGTTCCTGCCGACGACGAAGTTCGAGGTCTACGGCATGCACGGCACGATGAAGTCCTTCCAGGAGGTGATGGCGGGACAGATGCACTCGACCTACTTCCCCCTCCAGCTCAAGGACCTCGGCTCCAAGCCCGAGTTCCACGAGATGAACGGCCCCCTGCAGGCGGGCGCGGTCAGGGTCACGACCCATTTCCTGAACCACCCGGGCATCACCGTCGGCTACCGCTTCGAATACGAGGGCAAGGTCGTCTCCTACATCAGCGACCACGAGCCTTACGGCGCGCTGAACCCGAAGGGCGAGTTCAGCGACAAGGAGGACGCGGCGATCGCGCGCTTCGTCGCCGGGTCGGACCTGCTGATCTGCGAGGCGCAGTACACCCCCGACGAGTACAGGATGAAGCGCGGCTGGGGCCACAGCACCTTCGCGGACATCCTCGACCTGGCGCAGGCGGCCGAGGTCAAGCGCATGGCGCTGTTCCACCACGACCCGCTGCACGACGACGACAAGCTCGACGCCCGCCTGGTCGAGAGCGTCGCCCTGATCTCCTCGCGCAAGCTCTCCATCGACTGCTTCGCGGCGAGGGAAGGCCAGGTCGTCGAGCTCTAGAGCAGCGCCGCGGCGAGCAGCGCCGGCGCGGCGAGCAGGGCGAGCAGCAGGCCGAGCCGGAACGGGCGCGGGCGGTAGTCGAAGCGCACGACGGACTTCCCGGCGGGCACCTCGACGGCCCGGAACGCGTAGTCGGCGCGGCGCACGCGGGCGGGCCGGCCGTCCACCGCCGCCTCCCAGCCCGGGTACCAGTTGTCGAGGAGCACCAGCCAGCCGGGACCGCCCGCGTCGACCTCGACGACGACGGAGTCCGCGCCGTCCGCGGCGATGCGCGCCGCGCCCTTCGCGGCCTTGAAGGCCGGCGCGTCGCCGTCGTCGAGCCAGACCATGCGCGCCGGGTCGAAGCCCGGCGCGCGCACGGCGGCGAGGACCTCGGCGGGCGCCGCCGTGCGGGCCTCGGCGACGAACAGCGCGCGGCGGGCGGGGGCCGGCGCGCGGAAGACGAGCAGGTCCCCCTCGTGGACCGGCTTCCAGCCCTTCGGCGCGGCCGACGCGGTCCTCGCGGTCGCTCCGACGGCCCCGACGGCGAGCAAAGTCGGGTTCGGCGGCGGCTCGGCCGCGCCCGAATAGAAATCGAAATCCCCGGCACGTCCCGTCACGAGCTCCTCGTAGCGCCGGGGCGCGGTGAAGTCCCGCCCGCGCGCGTCGCGCAGACGGAAGGGCATGCCCAGGTTCGGCTCGAGCGCCCGCCCGAGCGCGAACACGCGCCCCTCGCCCGCCGCGTCCCTCAGGGCCGTGATCGCCGGGGTCTCCGGATAGAAGGTGGACGCCGGCGCCGACGGGTTGACGTCGAGAGCGGGGATCAGGCAGAACAGGCCCGCCAGCCACGGCGTCCAGGCGCGCCGCCTCGGGTCGAGCAGCCGCCGCGCCGCGAGGCATTCCGCGAGGAACACCGCCATCACCGCGACCGCGAACAGGACCTCGCTCGGGCGGAGTTCGTCGAGGGAGCGCCAGGCCAGGATCCAATACGCGGAGAGCGCCAGGACGGACGGGACCCACAGCGACCAGCGCAGGACGCGCCGGACCGCGGGCTCGAGCCGCGCGGGGTCGGCGTCCGCGCCCAGCCCCGCGAGCACGGCGACGCCGAAGGTCCAGACGAGCAGCAGCCGCGTCGGGTTCGCCGCCGAGAAGGCGGGGAGCGCCTTCCACAGCCACGGCAGCGGCGGCGCGCCGAGCGCGGCCGACAGTCCGAACAGCGCGAGCCCCAGATGGAACAGGGTCTGCCCGTCGCGGCGGCGCGCGACGGCCAGCGCGGCGAAGGCGAGCGGGATCAGGCCGGTCCACGCCGCGCGCTCGATGAAATTGCTCTCCGGGCCGAGCCCGAACAGGCCGGCCAGTATCTCGGCGCCGCGCGCGGGCGAGCCCGAGGCGAGCGGCATGAGCAGGTGCAGCGGCAGCCACGGCGACAGGCGGAAGCCCCAGCGCGCGAGCGAGCCCGAGGCGGCGGCCGTCGAGCTGAGGCCGGCGTACTCGAAGTAAGGGAGCAAGGCGGGCGCCGCCAGGCAGGCGCCGAGCGCCGCGCCCAGCGCCGCCCAGACGAGGAAGCGCGGGCGCCCGGCCGACAGGAAAAGCCCGTACGCGGCGGCCGCGCCGAGGACGTGGAGCATCGTCGGAGGATGGCCGCCGAGCAAGGCCAGGCCGGTGAACAGGGCGAGGAGCGCGGCCTCGCGGGATCCCGGGCGGTCCGACAGCCGTCCCAGCGCCCAGAACAGCGCCGGCAGCAGGCACGCGGTCGTCGAGTGCGGATGGCCGAGCCAGGCGACCATGAAGCCGCCCAGGGAGAAGACGACGGCCCCGAGGACGCAGCCGCGCTCCGAGGCGCCGAGGCGCCGCAGATGCAGCCCCGTGAAAACGCCCGCGCAGAACAGCTTGAGGAAAGCGGAGACCAAGGTGAACGGGACGGCGGGAAGCCACAGGAGCCCGGCGTTCAGCGGATGGAACGGCGCGGCCTGGATGCACGCCGCGAACGGGACCCCGGCCAGGATGAAGGGGTTCCACAACGGGAGGTCCCACGCCAGGAATCCCTCGCGCATGAACTGGCGCCACGGCGCCAAGTACAGGAGCTGATCGGCCAGCAGCCCGGCGCCGAGGCGAGGCGGGAGGACCGCGTTCCACGGCGGCACCCGCCACAGCGCGGCGGTGGCGAGCAGGCCTTCTCCGCGCAGGAGCGCCGGCCCGATCAGGGCCAGAGCGGCCGAGGCCGAGGCCCAATAAAGAGTGGTCCGTCTCGGCGGCGCCGCCATGCTGAGAAAATAGGATAATCACCCCATGCTCGGCTACCGACATGCGGCCTTCCTTCTGCTGCTGTGCCTCGCGGGGTACGCGACGATCCTCGGCCAGCGCGGATACGTGCACGACGACGCCCACCTCGTCGGAGGCAACGTCCTGCTCGACGCGGGGCTGGGCGGCCTCGAGGGGCTGCTCGGCAAGGGCATCTGGGAGGCGGCGGACGGTTCCGGCGCGCGGGTGTACGGCCTCAGCAAGCCCGTGCTCTACCGGCCGCTCCTCATGCTCACCTTCCTCGCCCAGAACCTGACGACGGGCCGGGACGCGCGCCCCCTCCGCGCCGCCAATCTCCTGCTGCACGCGGCCGCGTGCTGGCTGCTGCTCATCGTCCTCCGCGGCCGCCTGCCCGCCGGCGCCGCGCTGGCCGCGGCCGCCGCGTTCGCGGTCCTCCCGACCCACGTCGAAGCCGTGGCCGCGGTGACGGGACGCTCCGAGCTCCTCTCCGCGGTCCTTCTCCTCGGCGCGTGGCTCCTCCTCGACCGCCGCTCCTCCCCCGTGCGGACGGCGGGCGGCGTCGCGCTGTTCACGGCCGCCCTCTTCGTGAAGGAGCACGCGCTTCTTTTTCCGATCCTGGTCGCGGCCTCCGATTGGACCTTCGACGGCGCGAAGCCCTGGTCTCGCGGGCGTCGCGGCGTCCACGCGGCGCTGCTCGGATCGATCGCGCTCTACCTGGTCGTCCGCCTGGCGCTGGCCGGCGTCCCCTTCAGCGGCGGCGTCCCCTACTTCGGAGACCGCCTCACGGCCGCGCTGACGGTCGCCCGCTTCGCCTTCGCGCGCTACCTCTGGCCGAGCCTCACGGGCGCGGGGCTGTGCCCCGATTTCGCGCGGCCGCTGATCCCGGACGCGCGACCCGGCTCGCCTTGGTCCTGGCCGCCTCTCCTGGGCCTCGCCGCCCTCTATGCCTTCGGACTTTGGGCGCTCCTCGCCCGGCGCGCCCGCTGGGCCTTCTGGCTGTGCGCCCCCTCGGTCTTCCTGCTGCCGACCATCCACGTCCTGACGCCGCTCAACGAGATCGGCGCGCAGCGCTTCCTGTACCTGCCGAGCCTGGGCCTGGCGGCCGGGCTCGGCGTCCTGTGGACGCGGGCCCGCGCGACGGCCCCCCGGACGGCGCTCGCGTCCGGCCTCCTCCTGCTCGCGGGCGGGGCCTGGGCCTGCGCGGCGTATGCCCGGGCGTGGCGCGGCGGCATCCCTTATTACGAAAGGGTGCTCGCGTGCAATCCCGTGTCCGCGCGAGCGCGCGCGGCCTACGGGATGGAGCTCATACTCGCGGGCCGCGCCGCCGAAGGCCAAGCCCAGTTCGCCGAGTCGATACGCCTCGCTCCGGGGCTCGCCCTGCCCTACTACAACCTCGCGCGGCTCGCCTGGGAGCGCGGCGACGCCGCCGAGACCGAGCGCCGGATCGCCGAGGCGCTGGAGCGCGATCCCACCGTCGCCGACGCCTGGGTGCTGGCGGGCCTCGTCGCCGAGAAGCGCGGACGCTTCGCCGGATCGGAAGCCGCCCTGCGGCGCGCCCTCGCGCTGTCGCCGTGGAACCCGGCCGCGAACTTCAATCTCGCCCGGCTGGAGCTGGCCTCGGGCCGCGCCGCCGAGGCGATCCCCCATCTGCGCGCGTTCGCCCGCTACGCCCCGCGCGATCCCGACGCCGCTTGGGCCCTGAGGGTATCCGCCGGCGGCCGGCCGTAGCCTTTTGACGGGGGCGGTACTCGATACGAAAATGCGCTATAATCCCTGCCGTAGGAAGGGTGGCCGAGTGGTCGAAGGCGCACGACTGGAAATCGTGTAGGGTCTAAAAGCCCTCGAGGGTTCGAATCCCTCCTCTTCCGCCATTTTTTTGAACATCCCCCCGCGCTCCGCCTTCGTCCTCGCCGCGTGCGCGCTCCTGGTGCTGGCCTTCGCGCCGGCCCAGTACTTCGGCCGCCAGCAGGACGACGTCCTGTACCTCGTCGGCGCGCGCGCTCTCGCCGCGGGACGCTACTGCCTGCTCACCTCCCCCGGTTGCCCCCCGCTGACGATGATCAACCCGGCGTGGCCGGCCCTGCTCGCGCCGCTGTCCTGGCTCACCGAGGGCGCGGGCCTTTTCCAGGCCGCCTCGGCCTTGGTCCTGGCTCTCGTCCCCGCGGCGCTGTGGCTGTGGCTGCGGCGCCGGACCGACGAGGCGACCGCCTTGCTCGCCGCCGCGCTGTTCGCGTCCTCGCCGCTCGTCCTGTCCCAGTCGGGCGTCGTCATGTCCGAGGCTCCGTTCACTTTGGCGCTCCTGGGGCTGCTGACGGCCGCGGACTCGGGGCGCCCCCTGCTCGCCGGCCTCTCCGCCGCCGCCCTGCTGCTCACGCGCACGGCCGGGGTCTCCGCCTTGCCCGCGCTCGCCGTCTTCCTCGAGAAGAAGAAGCTCCGTCCGGCCGCGGAAGCCCTCCTGCCTCCGGTCCTGGCCTTCGGCGCCTGGTCCGCCTGGTCCTGGTCGAAGATCCGCTCCGTCGACAAGTTCAGCATGTTCTCCTTCACCTACGGCTCCGCGCCGTCGGCCAAGCTCGCGCGCGTCGCCGCGGCAAACGCGCGCTTCTATGCCTCCGAGTGGGGCGGGAGCTTCACCCCGCCTTCCCTCGCCGCGGGCGTCCTCGCCTCGCTCCTGGGCGCGGCGCTGTGCGCCGCCGCTCTGCGCGGGCTCGTCATCGCCCTGCGCGCCCGGCGCGACGACCCGGCCGCGCTCGCGCTGGCCGGCACGGCGCTCATGCTCGCCGTCTGGGGCTGGCAGTACGAGCGCTACCTCATCCCCCTTCTTCCCCTCCTGCTCTGGGCGCTCGCCGCCGGCCTCGGCCGCGCGGCCAAGCCCGCGCTCGCGCTTCTCCTCGCGCTGCAGCTGGGAGCCCAGACCTTGCCGCGCCTCGGCCGCCCGAGCCCCTGGGCCGAGCCGGAGCTCAAGATGACCTACGCCTGGCTCGCCGCGCGCCCGGGCCCCGGCCTGCTCACCAGCGCCGCGCCGGTCCGGGACGGCTGGCTCTCCGGCCTGCCGAGCGTGCCCTTGCCTGCCGTCGAGCGCGACGAGGATTTCGCCGCCGCCCTCAAGGCCGCGCGCGTGACCTACGTCCTGCGCGTCGAGGGCCTCGACTTCGGCCTGCTCGCCGACGAGGGCGCCGTCCCCCGCCGCCAGGTGGAGCGCGTCCACCGCCGTCTCGAGGACCCGAAGCTGTTCCGCAAGCTGCACGAGGAGCCCTCCGAGCGCGCCTCCGTGTACGAGCCCCGATGAGCCGCTCCGACCGGATCCTGCGCCGCCTGGGGCCGCTCTCCCTCGTCCCCGTCGCGCTCCTGCCCCTCTCCAACCCCGACCTGTTCTGGCACCTGAGCGCCGCCCGGCGCATGCGCGAGACCCTGTCGATCCCGACGGCGGACTGGCTGTCGTCGACGCGCGCCGGCGCGCCGTGGGCGGACTTCGAGTGGGCCGTCCAGCTGATCTTCGACGCCCTGTACCGCGCCGGAGGCCTTCATGCGCTGTGGCTGTTCAAGGCGGCGATGATCGCCGCCTCGGCCTGGCTCCTCCTCAAGACGCTCGAGCTATACGACGCCGAAGAACCGACGCGCGCCGCCGCCCTGGCCCTGTGGGGCGCGGCGAGCCTCACGCGCTCCGACATCCGCCCCGAGCTGTTCTCCCTTATCGGCTTCGGCCTGGTCTTCCTCGGGCTGGAGCGCCGCCGCCTCGGGCTCCCCGCGCCCGGCCCCGCCTGGTGCGCCGCGTTGTTCTGCCTCTGGGCCAACCTCCATCCCGGCTTCGTGTACGGCCTCGTCCTCCTCGGGCTCTACGGCGCCTGGCGGCACCTGGGCGCCGCCGCCCTCGGCTGCCTGCTCCAGGTCCAGGGCCCCGCGGGCCTCGCGGTGATCTGGCGGCATTGGCAGGACGCCGGGAACATCTCCGTGCGCCTGAGCGAGTGGCGGGCCATCCGTCTCGACGACCCCTGGCACTGGCCTTTCTGGCTCGCGTTGCTAGGCGCCTGCGGCGCGGCCCTGCTCGCGCTCCGCGCCCGGCGCCGCCCGGCGCTCGGCCCGCTGGCCGCCGTGCTGTTCTTCGGCTTCGCCGCCTCCCGCCATTCCCGGATGGCGGCCTACTCCGTGGCCTGCTCCGTTCCCCTGATCGCCGCCTTCCTGAAGGACGCGGGCGTCGCGGCCTCTCCCTCCCGGCGCCGCCTAGCCTGGGCGCTGGCCGCCGGGCTCGGGGCCTTCTCTCTGTATTGCGCGCTCCTCTACGGCTTCGGGCGGACGCCCTTCAACGACCACTTCGTGCCGCGCCGCGCCGCGGAGTTCCTCGCGAGCCAGGCCGGAGACCTGCCGCGCCGCGCCCTCTACAATCCCTGGGGCTGGGGCGGCTACCTGGGCTGGCGCCTGCACCCGGATTATCTCGTCTTCCAGGACGGCCGCTACCTGTTCCACGACCTCCTCGTGGAGACCGGCGACGCCCTCGCCTCGCCGGCGGACTGGCAGGCCTTCCTCGACCGCCGCGGCATCGACCTCGCCCTCATGGAGAACCTGCCGCTGATCGACGCGGCGACCATGCTCCCCTACCACGCCGCCTACATGCCCCGGGAGCGCTGGGCCCTCGTCTATGCGGACGGGCAGGCCCTCCTCTTCGCGCGGCGCGCGAGCGTCCCGCGGCCCTGGCTCGCCGCCCGGGAGCTCCGCTAAAAAAGAAAGGCCCCCGGGGGCCGAGACCCCGGGAGCCCGTCTTCGTCGATCCTGCAGGCTTAGTAGCCCGTCCAGACCGAGCCCTTCGTGTCGGTGTGCGTGCAGTTGACCAGCACGTTGCCGACGTTCGCGTTGGTGGCCTGGTTGTTGTAGTACCAGCCGCCCGCGTTCGTGGGGTTGGCGTTGGTCGTGGTGATCATGTCCGCCTCGTCGGCGAGCGTGACCACGGCCGTGCTGTCGGGGTGGTAGTTCGGAGTCTTCGCGACGGGAAGCGCCGTGAGGTACTTGCCGCCGATCGTCAGCGCGGCGACGTTGGCGGGATACGAGCCTTCCATGTCGCCGTAGTAGATGCTCATGGCCGACCGGAGAGCGCCGAGGTTGCCCTTGGACGCGCCTTCGGACGACTTGCGGATCAGCTCGGCGAACTTCGGGATGGCGATCGCCGCGAGGATGCCGATGATCGCGACGACGATCATCAGCTCGATGAGCGTGAAGCCCTTTCTGGACGGCTCTTTCAACTTCGTCATGGGATGACCTCCTGCGCCGATTAGGTATGGATGCTCGTAGTATACCCGCGGGGCCGGAGGACGACCACGCAACATTAAGTGAACTTCAGAAGGTGAAGGGCCAGCCCAGGGGCAGGAGCTTGAAGAAGTTGAACGCCGCGGCCGCCGCCAGGAAGGGGCCGAAAGGGATCGCGTCGGAGCGGCTCGCCTTGCCGGAGCGCAGCAGCGCCAGGCCGTACGCCGAGCCGAGCAAGGACCCGATCATCAGCGCGTCGAACGCGCCGGTGATCCCCGTCCACGCCCCGATGCCCGCCAGCAGCTTCACGTCCCCGCCGCCGAAGGCCTCCTTCTTGAAGATCGCCTCGCCGGCGGCCGCGACCGCCCAGCCCAGCAGGAAGCCGAGCGCGGCCCCGCGCGCGCTCCACCACGGGGCCAGCCACCAGGCGCCGAACGCGCCCGCGTCGAGATAGGGGTTGAACGGGGAGACCAGCAGGCCCGCCAGGGCCAGGCCGACGGACAGCTCGTCCGGGATCAGGAAGGTGTCCCAGTCGATGAGCGCGGCGGCGAGCAGGACCCCGCAGGCGACCACGGCCGCGCCCGCGAACACGGGCGAGGCGCCCCACTTGAGCCACAGGCCACCGGCGAGCAGGGCCGTCGCGGCCTCGACCAGCGGATAGCGGACCGAGATCGGCTTGCGGCAGCAGCGCCCCTTGCCGCGCAGGAGGAGCCAGGAGACCACGGGCAGGTTGTCCTGCCAGCGGATCGGCTTGCCGCAATGCGGGCAGCGCGAGCGCGGGGACGCCACGGACTCCTCGCGGGGCAGGCGGTGGATGACGACGTTCAGGAAGCTCCCGTACAGGGAGCCGAACAGGGCGGCGACGAGAGGAGCGGGATCCACCGGCGTTCTCTAGGGACGAAAGAGCCCCCGGGGTCGAAGACCCCGGGGGCTCGTCATCGTCGATCCTGCAGGCTTAGTAGCCCGTCCAGACCGAGCCCTTCGTGTCGGTGTGCGTGCAGTTGACGAGCACGTTGCCGACGTTCGCGTTGGTGGCCTGGTTGTTGTAGTACCAGCCGCCCACGTTCGTGGGGTTGGCGTTGGTCGTGGTGATCATGTCCGCCTCGTTGGCGAGCGTGACCACGGCCGTGCTGTCGGGGTGGTAGTTCGGAGTCTTCGCGACGGGAAGCGCCGTGAGGTACTTACCACCGATCGTCAGCGCGGCGACGTTGGCGGGATACGAGCCTTCCATGTCCCCGTAGTAGATGCTCATGGCCGACCGGAGAGCGCCGAGGTTGCCCTTGGACGCGCCTTCGGACGACTTGCGGATCAGCTCGGCGAACTTCGGAATGGCGATCGCCGCGAGGATGCCGATGATCGCGACGACGATCATCAGCTCGATGAGCGTGAAGCCCTTCTTGGACAGCTCTTTCAACTTCGTCATTATTGCATGACCCCCTGTGCCGATTATTTATGGATGACTGGGACAGATGTGTTATATGCCGGCACTCTGGTCACGCGTACGAAGTATAACCGGAAGCCACGCCGCTGTCAAGATTACGACAACTATAGTCACAGTGACTATAGTCTCCTTGCGTCGCTCACGCTTCATCCCGGTCGGTGGGCAGGAAGGGACTTGAACCCTTAAGAGCTTGCGCCCACACGGTCCTGAGCCGTGCGCGTCTGCCAGTTCCGCCACCTGCCCACCGCCCGGGACGAAGTGCTACACTTTCATTCTACGATACTATGTCGCGCAAAGACAACAAGGACGAACGAAAGATCGTCGCCACCAACCGCAAGGCGCGCCAGTTCTACGAGATCCTGGACGTCCTCGAGGCCGGCCTGCAGCTGGCCGGCCCCGAGGTCAAGGCCCTGCGCGGCGGCAACGCCTCCCTCGACGGCTGTTACGCCCGGCCCAACGAGAAAGGCGAGCTTTTCCTCCACAATTTCTACATCCCCCCGTACGTCTTCGCCACCACCTTGACCGAGCCCCTCGACACCCGCCGCAACCGCAAGCTCCTCCTGCACGGAGCCGAGATCCGGAAGATCACCGGCAAGCTGACCACCAAGGGCCTCACCTTGATCCCTCTCGAGGTCTACTTCAAGAACGGCTGGGCCAAGGTCTCCCTGGGCCTCGCCAAGGGCAAGACCGGCGCCGACCGCCGCGACTCCATGAAGAAGAAGGACCTCCGCCGCGAGGCCGAGAAGTCCTTCAAGGGCGTCTACCGCGGCTGAGCC